>PFPK01000020.1 GCA_002793015.1 Candidatus Magasanikbacteria bacterium CG_4_10_14_0_2_um_filter_37_12
AACACGTTGAACGTTTATCATATCTGTAGTTATTTATTTTTAAGATAACTACATTGTAACATTTTTATTTAAAAGGCAACAGGTCTAATAGTTACTGGTTATTATTCAGATATTTTATCAGAAAGTGGGTATTTTGGGAATAGGGGGATACTTTACAGTGGGGTATTGACTTTTTTTTTTATATATATATGTTAGGGTTTTGTTATGGAAGTAAAAGAGTTGGCATCAAAAAAACAGCCCCCCCTACCCGCTACTGTTATATTTTGAGTTGGTATTTGGATAATATTTCGGACAATTTTGTCCGTTTTTTTAATGTCTGCTCAAGTGATGTCTGCCCATTCGAGTGTTTAAAACAATTTGATCATATTGACCATACCCAACGAGATGGCGGCTCAGAATTCAAGAAAGAACGGCAAGAATATGCACACAAACACATACCAAGTATTAGAACTGCACGAACATACACGGAGAGAACGTACGGAAAGAACGTGCTATTGACAAAATGACTATTTTGGCGTATAATTGAGGCGTTTATTAACCATTTTCCGCCAGAAGCGGGTTAGCCTCTGGCTGAAACAATGTAACAATTTTTTTATATATATATGAACTTTACAGGAATTTACGAAAAAACAATTTTGATCGTCAAGCCAGACGGAGTACAACGTGGTCTGGTTGGGGAAGTGGTCAGGCGTCTAGAGATCAAAGGTTTGAAGATTGTCGGTCTCAAAATGATGATCATCAATGAAGACAAACTTCGTGAACACTATGCTCACCTTGTTGAAAAGCCATTCTATCTAGGTCTCGATAAATTTATGCGTTCCTGTCCAGTCGCTGTGATCTGTGCTGAGGGCAAGGGGGCAGTAGACGCAGTTCGTCTTATCGCAGGCGTTACCCATGCTGCCAAAGCTGACGGCGGTACGATGCGTGGTGATCTTGCTATGGGAATGTGTAATGTTGTGCACTGTTCTGACTCTATTGATTCTGCCAAAGATGAGGTTGCTAGATTTTTTGAGGAATCAGAAATATTTGATTACAACAAGACTGATTATTTGCACGTGTATATGGATGAAGAACGATCTTAGAGGTTTCAGATGTTGTAGAGGTGACAAAGGTTACAGAGGCAATTTTCTATTATTTTAGGGTAGTATGTCGGATTTTCATGATTTGTTGGTTTGGAAGAGGGGCTTTGAATTTGTGAAGTTAGTCTATCGTCTCAACATTTTCCAAAGGAAGAAATATACTGGCTTACTAGTCAACTCTGCAGAGCAAACACAAGTGTATTTGCAAACATTGCTGAAGGAAATGGTCGCAAAACGCAGAAGGATTTTCTGCGTTTTTTATATACAGCAAAGGGTTCATTATTTGAATGTGAGTGTTTTCTAGAATTTTTTAGAAACATAAAATATATAACACTAAAACAGTATCAATTTATCGAAAACAAAAAAAAGAGGCTGGTTACCTACTATTTAAATAAATTACCCGCCTGTAAACAATCTTACAAAAAACATGATGATCGGTTGTAACAACTGAGAAAAAGAAAAAATAAAAATGATTAAAAAAATAAATCCATACCTCTCCAAATTCTGTTTGAGAGCCACTGTTGAGTCTGGCAAAAGAGCAAAGAGGAGTTTAGAGCCGTCCAGCGGTGGAATAGGTACCAAGTTGAAAATAGCCAACAAAACATTGGCGAAGACGATGATGAAAAGAAATGGAAAAAGATTGTTAGCAACTGGGAGAAATCGGATGATTAGACCAAATATAAAAGCCAAAATCAAATTAGATCCAGGTCCTGCTAGAGCCACCCAGACAGGATCCCATCTTTGATTGCGAAGATTGTAAGGATTGTATGGGACAGGCTTGGCGTAAGCAAATAAAAAGCCTGTCGGAATAAGGAGAATAGGCAAAATAATTGAACCAAAAAGATCAATGTGTTTGATCGGGTTCAAGGTCAATCTCCCTGCGTATTTGGCAGTCTGGTCTCCCAGCTGATTGGCCATCCAACCATGAGAATATTCATGAATAATAGCCGAAAACACGATGACAATGACGAAAAATACTGTTGATAGTGGATCCATAATAATATAGTCAAAAGTTTGTAAAGTCAAAAGTCTAAAGTATTAAATTTATAGACTTTTGACTTTATAGACTTTCCACTCTTGTACTTTACTTACTAAGACTGTAGAAAAACGTTTTTTCAAAGGCTATGTTTGAAAAATTAACGAATAGAAGGCTTTATGTAGGCTATAAAAAAATAACGAGTGATAAAAGAGCCATGTAATTTTCATTCTTCTACAGTCTCTTACTGTATTTTAGAATGATAATTTTGGGTGTTTCGTAATTCGAAGTACTTGACAAGATATAAAGTATAGTGTACACTTTCCAACATCTTATGACAAGGTTTTATACACTTACCAACAGATTCTTTTGTAGAACTAGTGTCAATAATAATCAGTGAAATCCATCTAACTCTGTGTAATCAATGTTTAATATGGCCAAATGTAACAACTGTGGTAAAGGTTCTCAAAGAGCTGCCAATCGAAGCCACGCCAAAAATAAAACTCTCAGACGTCAAAAACCAAATCTTCAAAAGATTGAAGGCGAGATGATCTGTTCCAGCTGTCGCCGGACTATTGCCAAGAATATGGCAACAGCAACAACTTAAAATAAGTATTAAAAAAAACCGAGAATATTATTCTCGGTTTTTGTTTTTTATTCTTTGGAACCACCAATTTTCCACCTTTCTGTTCCTTTTGGCTTCCCATCACTGTCTACATGGACAAAATGTTCAATAATCCCTTTCCCTAAATTATCAGATTGTCTGACCCAAGCAGACCCTCTTTCGGCATCTGTTGTTGTTGGTTCTACTTTTTCATTTAACATTTCTCCACCAACGCTTGTTTGTTCACTTGTTTTTCCTGAAATACATTTATTTTAGTTAAAATTATCTAGTATATTTGCCAATTAATTCTGCTTGCTCTAAAATGTGACCTCGAATAGCAGACAAAACTTCTGATTTAGTAGATTTTTCTGGCAGATCCAGCATTCTGTCAAGAGCATAAAGTCGAAAAATGTAGGCATGCTCACCATTAGGCGGACATGGCCCATGATATATCATATTATTACTAGTGCCAAGTCCGTGAATTCCATGGGGTTCCTCTCCTTCTGAAATTTCTGTAGTATCGACAGGAATATTCCAAATGACCCAGTGATCCCAGACTTTCCCGGCAGGTTTCATGGCATCTGGGTCGTCCATGATCAAAACTAAACTCTCAGCGTTTGGAGGGATATCTGAAATTTGGAGTGGTGGACTACAATCATCACCGTCGCAAGTATATTTTGGCGGAATGTTTCCATGATGTAAAAAAGATGAGCTGGTCAGTTTCATAATATTTGGTATCTTATAAGTAACATGATAACAAAAATAAATATAGGAAGCAAACTAATTATCCAATCTACGGTGGTAAAAAAACTCACATATAAAGCTCGTAAAACATTGTGGATAAGAAGGGGCAACTTATAATATTTTTCATGTTAAAGACCCCCTCTAGCCTGACGACAGGTATAAACCATTATAGTGGGATTCTCTTGTAGGAGAAGAAATTTAGAAAAAAACAACTTCTAAAAAGAAATTGTTTTTTATGATCCGGGATACTGACAGCGCTATCATCATCCCTAAAAACTATGTGGGTAACCGCAGACAGAGTTCCCTGAACGAATCAGCAAAACACGTCAATATGAGTTTCCCTAGGAATAATATTGTAGAATGAGATATTGCTGTCTACACCAGGATCACTATCTAGTATATATCCACAAAAAAAGTCTGTCAAATCTGATAAAATAATATGCGTTTAAAATAAAAATATAAATAAGTGAGTAGCAGATTGTTAATAGCCAATAAATGTTGATTTTAAATAATCGTAGTCCGTAGTCTGTCGACCGTAGTCCAAAATTTAAAGGTATCTTCTCAAAGCTTCCATAGCTTCAGTCAATTCTTTCTTTGTTTCACCAAAAGAAATTCGCACGTACCCTTCTTTACCAAATGGAGCACCAGGAACCATAGCGACATTTCCTTCTTTCAAAACTTTTTCACAAAATCGTACCGAATCAGTATCGTTCACTCCAAAAGAATTGATCGGCCAAAAAGCATAAAGTGCAGACGCTGGGGAAGGCAGATTGCCACCAAACAACTTCTGGCGAACTTCTACCAATGTGTCTCGTCTCTTTTGCATCTCAGTACGAATTTGCGGAATAATTGTCTCGGCATTTTGCAATGCCGAGAGAGCCGCCCATTGGCTGATACTGGATGTGTTGGTAATACTCTGACTCTGCAATGTAGCAAGGACGCGAATGATTTCGGCTGGAGCAAAAACAAAACCAACTCGCCAACCAGTCATGGCAAAATTCTTCGAGCAACTATGGACGACGATGACATTATTGGAGAGATTGCCAAAAGAGGCACAAGAGATATATTTTCCTCCGTCGTAAACTAGCCCGCTGTAAACTTCGTCGGAGATGGCAATAATATTTTTTTTACTGCACCATGTCAAAATCTTTTCTAATTCTTCGCGAGAATAAAGTACGCCAGTCGGATTAGAGCCATTATTGAAAATCAATATTTTTGTTTTTGGAGTAAATAATTTTTCCAAATCTGCCACTTCGATTTTCCAGCCATCGCTTTCACTGGTATTCACAGTAATTGGAGTACCGCCAAAAAGTTGTACCATTGATGGGTATGAAACCCAGTACGGAGCAGGAATGAGTACTTCTGTGTCTGATTCGACGAGAGCTTGCAAAAGTAAATATAAACCAAACTTACCACCACATGTCACAAGAGTGTGGTCAATATCATAATGAGTATAATAATTTTTGTTCATCCACTCACTTGCGGCTAGACGGAGTGGGGCGATGCCAGTGGATGGTGGATATTTGGTCTGTCCATCTCGCATGGCTTTTTCTCCTGCTTCAATAATGACCTCGGGAGTAACAATCATTGGTTCTCCAGCACTCAAATTGTAGACACGCTTCCCTGCTTGGCGTTTTTTATTGGCGAGAGTATTGATAGCGACGGTGGCAGAGGTGGAGATGTTGGAAAGTTGGGAGAATTTGATGGACATAAAATTATTATTCTGTTTTAAATTTTGGTATCAACCGATCGTCCATCATCATCATCTTCTGACTGGCGTTGATATTTGCCCATTGGGGACTCCTTAACTCGTGGTTTTTCTGTTTGTTTTTTTCTATTTGGTGGATATTCTGGCAATGGTTCATTTGGTAGTGGTACATAAATTTCTTTAGACATAAAAAATAGTTAAAAATGATAGAGGAATTATACAGTGATTGGTTGAATTCAGTCAACAATAGTTTTTTTGGCTCTTCTGTCTATGGATTTTTTTAGAAAATTTTAACTAGTGGGCGAGTTTGGTTTAGTTGCTTTTTCTTTCTTTTTTAGATAACATACGTATACTATGGATTTTGTTCATCTACACGTTCACTCTCATTATTCTCTTCTTAGAGGATTACCAAAAATAAAGGAACTTGTTTCTGCCACCAAAGCTAGAGGTTTTTCGGCTGTGGCGTTGACTGATTATGGAGCCATGTATGGGGCGATAGAATTTTATAAAGAATGCCAAAAACAAAATGTAAAACCGATTATTGGTTTTGAGGCCTATGTTGCACCAAGAAAACATACTGATAAAGACCCACAGTACGACAAGAATTTTTCCCATCTTGTACTTCTTGCTAAGGATTATGGCGGGTATCGTAATTTGATGAAACTTTGTTCTATTGGACAATTGGATGGCTTGTTTGATGGTAAACCGAGAATTGATAAAGAGTTGATGCGAGAATATTCTAAGGGAGTGATTTGTTTATCTGGATCAATTTTTGGTAGTATTCCACGTTATCTGGTTGGCAATGACTTTGATGAGGCAAAAAAAGAAGCACAAGAGCTTAATGATATTTTTGGTCAAGAAAATTTTTATCTTGAGATGCAAGATCATCCTGGTATAGAAGGTCAGCTAGATGTGAACACAAAATTGATTCAACTGTCAAAGAACACAGATATTCCCTTGGTAGTCAGCCGTAATGTTCATTATCTCGAGCCACATGAGGTCGAAGCACAAGATGTTTTGGTTTGTATTGGCGAGGGGTGGAAGATTAATCAGACTAATAGAACAGATTATCGTCATGTCGATCGTTCTTTCAATTCCGGTGAAGACATTGCTTCTCGTTTTCGGCATGTTCCAGAAGCAATCGAAAATACAGTCAAGATTTCTGAGAAAATAAATATTGAAATTGAATTGGATCAATGGCATTTTGCACCAGTTGATGTTCCAACAGGAAAGACTGTGGATCAATTTTTGTGTGAAGAGGTTTACAAGTATGTTGATAATTTTTATGATCCTGTAACAGCAGAGATAAAAGAAAGGATTGATTATGAGCTGGATATTATCAAGAACAAAGGTTATTCGCCATACTTCATTTGTGTTGCTGATTTTGTTCGTTATGCCAAAGCTAACGGTATTGTGGAGTCTACTCGTGGTTCAGCGGCAGGTTCGGTGGTTTCTTATGTTCTTGGAATCACCACCGTAGATCCCATTCGTTTCAAACTACCTTTTGAGCGATTTCTTAATCCTTTTCGTCCGAGTCCTCCGGATATTGATACAGATTTTGCTGATGACAGAAGAGAGGATATGATTGCCTATGTGACGGAAAAATATGGCGCAGATAAGGTAGCTCAAATTATCACTTTTGGAACCATGGCTGCTAGGGCTAGTGTGCGTGACGTTGGTCGTGTACTGGCATTTTCTTATGGATTTTGTGATCAGGTTGCCAAGCTTATTCCTCAAGGTGCACAAGGTTTTCCGATGACAATTGCCCGTGCTTTGAAAGAGGAACCTGATTTAAAAAAACTTTATGATACCAATGAAGATGTCAAGCGTCTTTTAGGTTTGGCACAACAAGTAGAAGGCTGTGCTAGACATACTTCAATTCATGCCGCAGGAGTAGTAATTTCACCGACTCCTCTGACAGATTTTACTCCAATACAGCGTGAAACTGGAGGAGAAAAAATAATTACCCAGTTTGAGATGCACTCTGTTGAATCAGCAGGTTTATTAAAAAATGATTTTTTAGGAATTCGTAATTTGGCCATTCTTGGGAATGTTGTGGTAATTGTAAAGAAAACTACTGGAGATGATGTGGATATATACAATCTACCTATTGATGATAAACGTACTTTTGAAATGCTCGCTCGGGGAGAGACTATGGGCACTTTTCAGCTTGGTGGTTCGGGAATGACTAGGTGGCTGAAAGAACTAAAACCAACAACCATTGATGACATCATGGCAATGGTAGCATTGTATCGCCCAGGACCAATGGAATCCATACCCGAGTACATCAAAAGAAAGAACAATCCGGAGTCGGTGATTTTTTTGGATCCTCGTATGGAAAAATATTTGGATGCTTCTTTTGGTCTCTTGGTCTATCAAGAGGATGTTATGTTGTCGGCTATTCATCTCGCAGGTTATGATTGGCTGGAGGCTGACAAATTTCGTAAAGCAATGGGTAAAAAAATTCCTGAAGAAATGGCCAAACAAAAAATAAAATTTTATGATGGTTGTTTAAATTATGGAAAAATAAAAAAAGAAGTGATAGATGAAATGTGGCATGCTATTGAGCCTTTTGCTGCTTATGGTTTTGGTAAAGCGCACGCTGCCAGTTATGGCATTGTTGCTTACCAGACTTCATACATGAAAGCACATTATCCAGTGCAGTACATGACAGCAGTACTCCAGGCTGAATCAAATGACGCTGACAAAATATCTGCTATAGTAGGTGAGTGCCAAAGAACCAATATTATAGTTTTGCCACCAGATGTTAATGAGAGTTTTAAGTCTTTTGCTATGGTTTCCAAACAAGGCGAGCCAGGAAGAATTCGTTTTGGTCTGACAGCGATCAAAAATGTTGGTGAACATATCTGTGATGTGATCTACCGTGAGAGAAAGAAAAACGGACAATACGAAAATTTGGAAGACTTCCTAAAAAGAATAGAAGACAAAGATTTGAACAAAAAGTCTATTGAAAGTCTTGCTAAGACTGGTGCTTTGGATTGTTTTGGGATTGATCGAGGTATATTGATGGGCAACATTGAAAATATTTTGGGATTTGTTCGTCAAGAAAAAGAGAGAAGATATACGAATCAGGATTCCTTATTTGCTGGTACTAGTATCGCACTTGATTCAAAGGTGAGAATTGTAGAATCAAGAGAGGTTACATTGGATGAAAAGTTGGCTTGGGAAAAAGAGCTTTTAGGAATCTATGTTTCTTCGCATCCTTTTGCTTATTATCAAAAATTTTTTGGAGACCGAATTACTTCTATTTTGGATGTGGAGAGTTTGGAACGGGATTCATGGGTTGTGGTGGGTGGGGTGGTGGACGCTATCAAAAAGAAAATCACCAAAAAAGGCTCAATCATGATGTTTGCTACTCTTCAAGATATGTCTGGGAGTATTGAAATGCTTATTTTCCCCAAAGCATACGAAGAAACTAAAGAATCTTGGCAAGTAGGAAAAGTGATTTGCGTGGTCGGAAAGACCCCTAGAGAAGATGGGGACAACAAGATTTTTGTAGAAAAGGCTTACAATCTTTCCAGAGAAAATATTGAAGAAGTGATGCGTTATTTGTCATTAAGTAGTGGGGTAGCCAAAAAGGAGGAAAGTAAAAATGAAAATTTTATAACAATTAGACTTTCTCAAGAAGAGTTAGGTGAGAATGCAGATAAATTAAAGAATCTTTTTGAAGAATTTCCTGGTAACTATGATGTTTATGTTCAGGTTGGGTCGGACACTATCAAAGGTCAGTCTAAGGTTGGGTGGTGTAGTGAGTTAGAGAGTAGAATGGTTGATTTGTTTGGTGATGTGAGGATTAAGGTTGTTAGTTAAGTGTGGTGTATTGATACTATTATTCATATATTTTCCAGTTTGGATCAGCTTGTAAGTCTTGCCAGTTTGTGAATTCTTTTTTTATTGCATGATGATAAGATGCGACTGCGATCATGGTGGCGTTGTCCATACAGTAAGTAGAAAGTGGGAAGTAAAAAGTAGAAAGCCCTTGTGTTTCTTGTTCAAGGGTATTTCGCAGTTTTTTATTAGCAGAAACACCGCCACCGAGGATGACAGTTTTTGGATTATATTTTTTTACTGCTTTGATTGTTTTTGTAACAAGGAGGTCGATGATTGCTTGTTCAAAACTTGCACAGAAATTTTTTTTTGTGGTGATTGGTAACTGGTAACTGTTAACTAGTTTTTTTGCGTTATCTCTCAACCAATAAAGTGCAGAAGTTTTAAGGCCTGAAAAACTCATATCAAAGTCATCACTATTAATCATTGGACGAGGAAATTTTATTGCTTCTGGATTTCCTTTTTGTGCAAACTCTGAAATTTTTGGCCCACCAGGGTAATCAAACCCAAGCAGTTTTGCAACTTTATCAAAACATTCTCCAGCTGCATCATCGCGTGTTCCGCCGATTTTTTCATAATGATTTTCTTTTTTTGATAGGATTAATTCTGTGTGGCCACCACTTGCCACAAGAGATAAAACTGGATATTCAACTGGATATTCAAAATGACTTTTGATTTTCGACTTTCGACTTTCGACTAACACCGAGTGAATATGTCCTTCAATATGATTAACGCTCACAATCGGCACATCCCACAAATACGAAAGTGTTTTTGTTGTTTCCACACCAACAATAAGACCAGTAATTAATCCTGGGCCAGATGTAACGGCAATGACGTCCGGTTTGTTTTTGCTGTAGTCTGTAGTCTGTAGTCCGTTAGCTAACACTTCTTCAACCAATGGTATAATCTTTTCGGCATGTTTTCGACCAGCAATTTCTGGCACCACGCCACCATATTTTTTGTGTACGTCAATTTGGCTCGCAGTAAGTTCGGCTAGGATTTCAATTTTTTTGTTTGTTATATTGAGCAGGGCGACAGATGTGTCGTCACAAGATGATTCTATTCCGAGGATTATCATATTTTTTTTATCGAGTGAGGATGGTAAATAATCTATTATTTTTTTAGTCTATCTCCAATCCCCAATGCGTTTGTGTGGACCAGACGATTGTCCTATGTCAAACTTGCCAATGTTACTATCATGATTGTTTACTATTTCATCATACATTTGTTCTGTATCAAGATAAACTCGTAAAATCCAGTGTCTTTCGATTTTTTTAATAGTATTTCTTTTTCGCCATCAAAACCATTTGGTTGAATAATTACATGGTCATCAGGGATTACCATTTTCATGTATACATGTACATCCAACTTTTTGTCCCAAACTATCCTCATTAGCAGATTCAAGCATTTTTTTGCTGTCTTTCTTTTGTAAAGATTCCATTTAACAAATTTAGTTTTTCTAAAATCATTTCATCTATTTTTACATCAAAAGACTCTTCTGATTCTGGAACTTTGATATTTTCGTGATTATGTAGACTAAGTAAATTTATTTAGAGCATATAAATATTAATTTCATGATAATCTATAATGACACCCAATACTTTCTTTTCGTTCCAGGGCTGCTTTAGTAATTAAAATGGCAACTCGATTTATATTTCTTAATTCAATTATTGGAGCACTTATTCCTTTATTAAATATTTTTTCGATTTCAATTTCTAAATTTAGTAATTTTTTTAATGTTTTTTTCATTTTTTTTTCTTCGCGGACTATCCCAACGTTGTTCCACATCATTTTTTGAATAGATCGTTTTTTATTTTTTATTTGATTAAATATTACAGTAGTTGGTTTAACGACTTTGTGTGTATGCGGGGTGTAGGTTGGAAGCTGCAGTTCGTTCTCAATATATTTTGCTACCGACCTTATTGCACGGTCACTAAAGACCAGACATTCGAGTAGGGAATTGGAAGCTAGACGATTGGCACCGTGTACACCAGTGTGGGCTACTTCGCCAAAAGCATAGAGGCCGGGAATATTTGTTTCGCCGTTGGTATCGGTGTGGATACCACCACAAATATAGTGAACAGCTGGCGCCACTGGGATCATGTTTTTATCCATCTTGATACCAAACCACCAGAGTTTTTCAAAAATATATGGGAATCTTTTTTTGATATAAGCACTTCCTTTGTGTCTAATATCTAGGAAGACATGGTTTGTTTGGTTTTTTTTCATTTCTGCAAAAATCGCTCTAGAAACAATGTCTCGCGGTGCTAGATTGTGAAGTTTGTGATATTTGTCCATGAATTCTTTACCATTTTTGTTTTTTAAGATTCCATCTTCACCGCGGACAGTTTCAGAAATTAGGAAGGCTGGTTTATTTTTGAGAGCCAGAGCTGTAGGGTGGAATTGGATAAACTCCATGTCACGAATTTTTGCCCCGATGCTAGCAGCCATCGCCACCCCATCGCCTGTAGCAATTTTTGGATTACAATTTCTGGAATAAACTTGTCCAGCACCACCTGTCGCAATAATTGTTGCTTTGGCAGAAAATTGTAAGATTTCATTTTTTTCCGTATCAAAAACTAGTGCGCCAATACATTTTTTATTTTTTATCAAAAGATCAAAAGCAATATGTGATTCAAAAGTGGAGATGTTTTTATGGTGTCTGATTTGGTGGAGGAGTGCACGTTCGATTTCTTTGCCTGTGGCGTCATTGACATAGGCGATACGTCTTTCACTGTGCCCACCTTCCTTAGTTAGACATAGTTTTCCATTTTCTCGACTAAATCCAACGCCCACATTGATCAAGTGTTCAATTTGTTTGGGGGCATTTTTTACTAATACCTCCACTGCTTTTTTGTCATTGATAAAACACCCTGTTGTCAAAGTATCTTTTATGTGTGATTTGAAACTGTCGTGTTTATCTAATACTGCTGCGATTCCACCTTGGGCATAGTTGCTATTACTTTCCATCAGTTCTTTTTTTGTGACAATTGCCACTGTGCCATACTTACTTACTTGCAATGCAAAATTAAGGCCAGCTATTCCGGAACCAATGACGAGAAAATCAGATTGAAAGTTGTCATACATATATAATACGGATTTTCGGATAATCCAGATTTTCCAGATACGCTATCCGTAAATTTGGATATCTGGATTGTTACAGAATATCTAAACTAATATCCAAAGATTTTACTGAATGAGTAAGGCTGCCGAGTGATATAATATTCACACCACTTTTTATATACCCGACAATATTTTTTTTTGTAATCCCGCCAGAGGCTTCAAAAATAATATTGGTCTTGCCAATTTGTTTGACTATTTTTTTAATTTCTTTTGGTTTGAAGTTATCAAACATTATTGCGTCGGGGGATAGTTTTGTAAATTGTAATATCTGTTTTTTTGTTTTGGCTTCAATTTCAGTAAAGTAATTGGAAATTGGAAATTGGAAATTGGAAATTTTCAAATGATTGTCTTTTATAAGAATCCAGTCATAAAGTCCAAGGCGGTGTGTTCCGCCGCCACCAAGTGTGACTGCGCGTTTGTCGACCAGTCCCCATTGTGTTTTGCGTGTTGGGCAAATCAATACTTTGTTTTTTGCTAGTGCCACAAGCCTACTTGTCTCAGTGGCAATACCAGACATGCGCTGCATTAGATTGAGTATAGCACGTTCAATTTTGAGAATGTCTTTTATTCCGCCATTTAATTTAAGAATATTTTCATTTTTTTTAATAGCAACACCATCTTTTTTGTACGTTGTTACATGTATTTTGTATTTTGACAAGAACCATTTTGTTTCTTCTATGCCTGCTATTATTCCGTTTTGTTTGGATTTTATAATGGCTATTGTTTTTGGATTTTCTTTGATAACTGTATCTGTTGTAATATCCCCGATATATTCCAAATCTTCAATTAAAAAATCTTCAGTCAATCTTTTGACCTGCCTCAAGTACTTACTATTTTTTAAAGTAAGTTTTTCTTTTTGGTTGAAGTATTTTTTTATTGTTTGTGATTTTTTCATAAGACTTGTTAGTCTTGCTAGACTTAAAAAGTAAGCATGGTAAGCTCTTGCAGTTAGGCAAGATTGTAAGCCTTGTGGGCATTACTTGCTTAATTCCATCATTTTATCCAAACTTTTTTTTGCTCTTTGCAATATATCGTTCGGAATATTTATAATTTGTTTTTTATTTGGATTTTTTAGAGCCATCAAGATTTGTCCAAGATTGATTTGTTTCATAAATGGGCAGAGTTGACAAGTGCCGACAATGTTTTTATCTGGAAATTCTGTTTTTACTCTATCAGTAATACCACATTCTGTAATGAGCATATAGTTGTCAGCAGGGTTTTTTTTCACATAGTTTAGCATGTCAGCGGTACTGCCGACTAAGTCAACGGAGTCTGTAACAGAAGAAGTGCATTCGTAGTGAGCAAGGATTTTTACACCAACATATTTGGTGCGGATATCTTCAATAGCTTTTTTATCAAATTTTTCGTGGACAATACAAGTACCATGCCAGAAGATTAGTTTTTTTTCGGTTCTTTTTTGCAAATTTTCTCCCATCAACCTGTCTGGAATGAATATTATTTTGTCTTCGTCAAATGACTCGATAATTTTTAGAGCATTGGAAGATGTGCAGCAGACATCACTTTCTGCCTTTACTTCTGCGCTAGTATTGATGTAAGTAACTATTGGTACATTTGGGTATTTTCTTTTTAATTCTCTAACATCTTCGGCTGTGATACTTTCGGCCAGTGAACATCCTGCCACATCGGGGACAAGCACTTTTTTTTTGGGACTAAGTATTTTAGCAGTTTCACCCATGAAATGTACTGAACAAAATACTATTTTCTCTGCATCGTGCTCAGCCGCAATTTTACTTAGACCGTAGGAGTCACCAATAAAATCAGCCACGCCGTACATGATGTCCGGAGTTTGGTAGGAGTGGGCGAGGATGATAGCGTTTTGTTCTTTTTTAAGTTCATTTATCTCGAGTGTCATGTGGGCGATGAGAGAGCAGTCTTCCTGTGACCAATTAACATTTTTTAATTTTTCAAATAGCCTCAGAGTTTCTTTTTGAAGTTGTTGTTTTGTATACGACATAGGTAATAGAACACGGATTTAACTGATTGAACAGATTTTTTTTGGTATATATTTTTGATAATTTTTATTATTTTCTTTTATCATTTGTCTCAATTCTGTTCCAGAAATATTAATTTTAATTTCAATATTTTTCACTTTGTATCCTTTTTCTTCAAACAATTTTTTTATATGAGGATTGCCAGTATATACGGTGTCAAAATCACCGACTATTTTTTCTACATGCGTAACCCAATTGTCTTCGTCATGAATATCGGGGATGGCGATAATTTTTATGTTTTTATTAGAAAGATTTATTAGATCATCCCCTTTGTAAGGGGATGTCCCCGAAGGGGGGATGGGTTGTCCACAAGCCGTCAAACTTTCTTCTATCATTTTTTTCCTTTCTTCAAAACTCCATGGATTTTCATCTGTTCCGCTGTATTGCGAACTGCCCATGCCAATAATAATTTCGTTTTCAGAAATTTGTTTTATAGCATCGAGATGCCCGAGGTGAAATGGTTGAAATCTTCCGATAAATAGAGCTTTTTTCATATTTGGAATTAGGGTACACAGATTTAACAGATGCAATAGATTTTAATAGATCTGTGTTGATCTGTTTGATCTGTTAGATCTGTGTACCCTTTATATTTTGCAGATAGGAGGTATTTTATTTTTATGTTCAGCATTTTTCATCATAGTCTTAACTTTTTCAACATCAATATCATTAAATTCATCTAAACTTTTTTTATTTTCAATTGCCATTAAAATTTTATCAAGTACATCATACGTTATTCCCATTTCATCTTCGTCAGTCTGCCCTTCCCATAGACCTGCGGTGGGTGGCCGGTCAATTATCTCTTGGGGTACTCCGAGATATTTAGCCAGTTCTCGTTCGTCTGTTTTGTATAGGTCACCAATTGGTAGGAGATCTACACCGCCGTCACCATATTTGGTGAAGTATCCGAGCGTTAGCTCTGTTTTGTTTCCTGTGCCAAGTACTATGCCATTGATTTCGTTTGCTTTGCCATAGAGTATGGACATTCTGGTTCGGGCTTTTAGGTTGCCGAGGGATTTTTGGTCCTTGTATAGATTGGTACTTTTTTGGAAGCTCTCTAATATTGGTTCGATATTGAAGACTGAAGACCGAAGACCGAAGATAGAGACGATTTTCTGAGCCAGTTCGAGATCTTGTGCAGTGTTTGTTGATGCGGGGGATAGGATAGCATGGACATTGTCGGCTCCCAGTGCCTCGACAGCCAAGAAAGCTATCAATGAGGAATCAATACCTCCAGATAGACCAATTACTACTGGTTTGTCACCAACATGGCTTCTGATAAATTGGATAATTTTGTCTTTTGTGGGGTCTAGTTGCATACTTGGCTGGTGGGTTGATTATCTAAGTTATAGCTAAAGGTATGGTTATTCTAGCAGAATTCCAGAATTTTTCCAGTCCTTATGTATCCTTTACAATATATTGACATTTTTGGGGAAATATTTTATAATTTTCTCGTCCTATTCAATTGTTAATTACTACAGGTTAACTGTTGATTATGGCGCCATCGTCTAGTGGTTAGGACACCAGGTTTTCATCCTGGGAACAGGGGTTCAATTCCCCTTGGCGCTACTTTATGACAATTAACAATTAACAATGAACAATTAACTGTGTTATTGCTTGTTTGTTGAGAGCCAGTTGTTAAAAGTTAAAAGTTGTTAAAATGACAGGGTAGCTCAGATGGTTAGAGCACAGGATTCATAACCCTGAGGTCGGGAGTTCGATTCTCCCTCCTGTCACCAAATAAAAAATCACCGCTGTGGGGCAGCCCCCCGTGAGGTGATTTTTTAAATTATTTGTACTATTTACACCACATGATTCTCTGCCTTCTTCTTGAGAGCATCTTTCAATCCTTTGCCAGCTTTGAATTTTGGCACTCTGACTGGTGGAATTTGAATTTTTTGGCTGGGGTTTTGTGGATTTACTCCGATTCTGCCAGCACGCATTTTGGCACTGAAAGCTCCAAACCCAGCAATCGTTACTTCCTCATCAGACTGTAGAGCGGTAGTGACAATTTGGACAAACGCTTCTAGCATTGCTTCTGCTTCTTTTTTTGATACCCCCACTTTGGAAGAGATGGCATCAGCCAAGGCAGCCTTGTTTAGTTTGGGCATATGTTTAAGGTCAATTACACTGTTTGCACAGTACCTGTTTGAAGGCAGGGATTTTATTGATTTATATAATTATATTGTACTGTGGATGGGTATTTGTGTCAATAGAGCCAAATTTTTTATCCACAGGAGTGAGATGTGCGAAATTGTGAGCAGTAAGAAAGATACGAAATGTGCTTTTTGAAATTTGTTGTTTGGAAAGTAGAATTGTGATAGTATTAAATACAGTAAGCCCAAAGATTAAGATAGGTTTTTTATGAATTATTTATGCCTAAAGAACTCAACAAATCTCAAAAACAAGCTGTTGACTATATTGATGGTCCTCTTCTAATTGTCGCTGGAGCAGGGACTGGCAAGACTACTGTGATTAGTGAGAAAATTGTTCATTTGATGAAAGACTTTGGGATCAAGCCAGAAGAAATATTGGCGCTCACCTTTACAGACAAATCTGCCGAAGAGATGCAAGAGCGAGTAGACGCACTACTCGATGTTGGATATTTGGATTTGCAGATTTCCACCTTCCATGTTTTTTGCCAAAATATTTTGGAGAGATATGGTCTAGACATTGGTTTACCAAATCAATTTAAATTAGTCACTGACACAGATGCATGGCTTCTTATGAAAAATAATTTGTATGATTTTGATCTCGATTATTATCGACCGCTTGGCAACCCTAGTCTTAATATCTACGCCCTGATTGCTCATTTTTCCAAATGCAAAGATGAGCTTGTCAATCCAGAACAATATTTGGGATATACAAAAAACATACAGTTAGACGATGATAATGCCGATGTGGAGAAGGGCAGAATAACTGAATTAGCCAACGCATACCACCGGTACAATCAATTGCTTCTTGAACATAATGCCTTGGATTTTGGTGATCTTATTTTTTATACAATAAAATTATTGCGTGAGCGACCAAATATTTTGAAGAATTTGCAGGAAAGATTCAAGTATATTTTGGTGGATGAGTTTCAAGATGTTAATTATGCCCAATATGAATTGGTAAAAATTTTGGCAGAAAATAGTCAACTAACTGTGGTGGGGGATGACGACCAATCTGTTTATGCTTTTCGTGGGGCTAGCGTTTCCAATATTTTACGTTTCAAAGATGATTTTCCAAAAGGAAAAGAAATTGTGTTGAAAAAAAATTATCGTTCTAACCAAGAAATCCTTGATTTTGCTTACGGGCTGATTCAAAATAATAATCCAGATCGACTGGAAGTGAAGTTGGAAATTGATAAAAAATTGGAGTCAGTGAACGACGACCAGAGATCGACAGTCAAGGACCAGAAGCCGTCAGTTGTTCAAGCCAGAGAGCCAAGTATTGAAAGTGAGGTACAATTTGTTGTTGAGGAAATTTTGAAATTGAAAAAAGAAGACAAAAAGTTTGTTTGGGATGACGTAGCAATTTTAGTGCGAGCCAATAGTCATGCTGGGCCGTTCATTCAGGCGTTGGAACAGTTTGGGATACCCTATGAATTTTTAGCTTCAGCTGGGCTCTATCGCCAACCAATTGTCATGGATTGTTTTAATTTTTTCAAAACAATCAGTGACTATCATGATTCTACTGCTGTCTACAGATTGCTTCGCTTGTCATTTTTGGAGATGAGAGAAAACGATATACAAAAGATTTTGTTTTTGGCTAAGAAAAAAAGTATTTCATATTATGAAGCTTTGAAACGTTGTCGAGAATTTCAATTGTCTGAACACGGTGTGGCAATTTGTGATAAACTTGTTGAGTTGATTCATCATGCGATGCAACGCTCTCGATTTGAAAAACCGACCACCGTATTGATTGAATTTTTAGAAAACAGTGGTTATCTAGCCTATTTGACTCAAACAGAAGAAGGTGGCGATCGAAATGCTATTAGAAAAATTAGATACCTAAAACAATTTTTTGAATTTATTGAGAGATACCAAGAGTCTGTACCTGATGCTAACGTATTTGGTTTTGTGGATTTTTACAATCAGGTTATTATTTCTGGTGATGACGGAAAGCTCTACCAACCGACTGACACTCCAGATTCAATTAACATCATGACTGTCCATGCCTCCAAAGGTTTGGAATTCAAGTATGTTTTTGTAGTTAATTGTGTAGAGGGTCGATTCCCAACTCGTCGCAAAGGTGGAGACATCGAACTGCCAGAAGATTTGATTCACGAGATTATGCCAGAAGGGGATTATCATTATCAGGAAGAAAGGCGACTATTTTATGTAGCGATGACTAGAGCAAAGGAACGGCTGTATTTGACAAGCGCTTTGAATTATGGGGGTGTTCGTTCGTCAAAATTAAGTAGGTTTGTGAGTGAATTGGACTTCGGACTTCGGACTTCGGACTTCAAAACTGAGAGCATCACATCTTTTGGTTTGAGTAGCAAAAAGAAGAAACCTGCCGAAGATACAAAAGTAGTGTATGATTTACCAAAGCGATTTTCTTATTCACAGATTAGTTCATATCAGACATGCCCATATCAATACAAACTGTCTCATGTCTTGAAAATTCCGACCAAAGGTAGCGCTAGTTTTAGCTTTGGTTCAACCATACACAATACTCTGCAGAAATTTTATGAACGCATGCAAGAATTAAATGGATTGAAACAAGATTCTCTTTTTAGTTCACCAAATGACAGGTGTGTTGATTCTAATATCAAAGTTCCTTCATTTGAAGAATTGTTGGAAATTTATGAGGGAAAATGGATTGAAGACTGGTATACAAGTAAACGCCAAAGAGAGGATTATTATAAAAAAGGGAAAGAGATGCTCAAAGTATTTTATACAGCAAAAGAAGGAAATTGGAACGTGCCTGTGTCTTTAGAAAGTTCTTTTAAGATTAAAGTAGGTGAATATACTATTTCTGGTAGGATTGATCGAGTCGACAAATTGGAAGATGGCACATTGGAAATTATCGATTACAAGACTGGCAAAAGTAAGGAAAAATTGGTGGGAGATGAAAAAGACCAACTACTTATTTACCAGATAGTGGCCAGCACTTTTCCTGAGTACAAAAATATTGGGGAGACTAGCAAGTTAACATTTTACTATTTAAATGATAATATAAAGACATCTTTTATTGGAAAGGAAAAAGAGATTGAAAAGTTAAAAGAAAAATTAATCAAGACAATTGAGCGGATTCATGAAAGAAATTTTACAGCCACTCCGAGCAAACATATTTGTGGGCGTTGCGATTTTCGGGATATTTGTGATTATCGTGTTTAGTTGTACTGATATAGGGAGTTATATTTGGATGTACGAAATACGAACAGTAAGAATTTTTTATAGTAATTTTTCTTGTAGTTTGCGTTTCATCTATCCTGCACGTCCACACATATTTAATAAAAATAACACATGAAAATAATCTTTTCTGGCGGAGGTACTCTCGGCCCAGTCACCCCACTACTTGCTATATACGAAACCATCAAGAAAAAATATCCTACAGCAGAATTTATTTGGGTTGGTACGAAGACCGGTCCAGAGAGAGAGTTGGTAGAAAAAGAGGGGATAGAGTTTAGGACAATTGTTTCTGGGAAATTGAGAAGATATTTTTCTGTCTTCAATATTTTTGATTTTTTCAAAACTTTTGTGGGGGTTTTTCAATCCATTGCTTTTTTGTGGAAAGAGAATCCAGAGGTATGTATTTCTGCTGGTGGTTTTGTATCTGTGCCACTGCATTGGGCTGCCTGGTTTGTCGGGGTGCCAACTTGGATTCACCAACAAGATGTGAGAGTCGGTCTAGCCAATAGACTAATGTCTCCATTTGCAAAAAAGATAACTGTGGTACTTGATCTTCAATTAAAAGATTTTTCTCGGAGAAAAAGCATTTGGCTAGGTAATCCGATTCGTAAAGATATTTTGTTTGGAAATAAAGAAGAGGCCATTCGGCTTTTTAATCTAAAACAAAATTTACCAACTGTCTTTGTGACTGGTGGTGGTACTGGTTCGTTGAAAGTTAATCAACTAATTGTAGAAGCTATTTATCATCTTCAGGGTCATGCTCAAATAATTCATCTGACAGGCAAAGAACGCCCGCAAGAATTGTCAGAGCGAGCGGAAAAGCATTTTGATAATTATCAAGTTCACCAGTTTTTTACAGACGAGATGAAGTATGCTTATGCCGTGGCTGATCTGGTTATTTCTCGTGCTGGATTTGGTACTATTAGTGAGTTGGCTGCTCTTAGTAAAGCGGCAATTTTGGTGCCTAAGCCAGGACACCAAGAGGAGAATGTAACGTTTTTGAAAGATACTGGGGCAGTGGTATTTGTAAGTGAGAAGACCTCGACAGGACTTCTGTTGGCAAAATTGATTAAGGAATTACTTGAAGACAAAGCAGAGAGAATAGAGATGGGTAGGCGATTAGCTGAGATGATGCCAGTGGCGGAAGATGAGGATATTTTGGAGATTTTGAAATCATTGATATCTTAACCTTAACATTTTAACACTTTAAAAACTTTGTTGCATTAGAAAACACAAAACATCCAGGAGAAACAGCTGGATGTTTTATTAATGTATATTATAGCAATTGTTAG
>PFPK01000027.1 GCA_002793015.1 Candidatus Magasanikbacteria bacterium CG_4_10_14_0_2_um_filter_37_12
AAGGAAGTATTCTTTGAAAAACCTACGGTTTCTCAAACTCTTCCCTGCAAGGAAACCCCAGAGCAAGCTCATGGGGAATATACTGATTAAAGACTAGCCTCAATCATCTCAGCATTGCTACTTTTGGCAGCAACACCAAGTTTGGTACGATCAAGAATTTCAGCCTCAACAATTCTACGGTCCCGTCCAAATTTAAGTCTAGACAGTTGCCTAATTGCTTCTCCCAGCTCGTGATTACCTCTGACTGGTGGATAAGTCTGCATATTGAATGGTTTGCTGGCTAGATTGTCAATCAGTAATTTTGTGTAAAAACTATACTCTGGTGGATTGAGTAGGTCGTATGAGCCAAAAGTAGGGGAGAACTCTTTGGCGAGAATTTCAGCATCGTCTGGACCAATTCTACCGACCATCATAGTACCCACGTTACCAAGCACTGCATCCCGAACATCGCTCTTGCCTTTTTCATCAGTCAACTGACCCATATACTGATGAGCGAGAGTTAGATCAAGACGATATTTACGAGCTTCAGACAGGATAGTGGATATAGAGTCTGTAATAAAGTTTTGGAACTCGTCAATATAGAGGAAGAAGTCGTGACGTTTACTTTCTTCCATATCTGCTCTACCCATGGCGGCCATTTGTAATTTGGCGACAACAATGAGGCCAAGCAGACGAGCGTTGACTTCTCCGGTAGTACCTTTGGCTAGGTTGACCAGCAGAATTTTCTTGTTGTCCATCACTTCTCTAAAATCAAAACCAGATTTTTGTTGACCCATGATGTTTCTCATCATTTCATTGCTGACAAAACGGCCAACTTTGGAAATCAAATACCCAAGCATTTCAGACTTATGAAAGTCACTGGTTTTGGCCATTTCTTTTTCCCAAAATGCTCGAACTACTGGATCTTTTAATTTTTTGAGATAAATTTTAACATGATCATCATCAGTAAACATGCGAGGAATATCGATTACTGTCCCAGGATCTTTGATGTCAGCCATGAGGGTCAACATGACATTTCTCATGTTGTGTTCAAACATCGGCCCGATCATTTCTGGTGGAAAAAGTTTGTAAAAAATACCAATCATTTCTTGAACAGCAAAATCTTTTTGGTCTTCTGTTCGAGCTTCCAACATGTTTAGGCCAACAGGTCTATCCATATCAGAAGGATTGAAAATAATGACGTCATCTGCTCGGTTTTTCGGGATATGTCCCAAAACGTCATTGACTAAGTCACCGTGAGGATCGACGACACAGACACCTTTACCATTTTGAATATCTTGAATAATCAAATTGGCAAGAGTGACGGATTTACCAGTACCAGATTTACCAATAATATAGAGATGTCTTCGTCTGTCTGGTTCTTTCATAAAGACTTCTGTTTTTGTACCACGATATTGGACATAGCCGAGATGAAGGCCTTCTTTTGGCAGATCAGAAGGAGGAGGGGACTTACGACCGCTGAGCCACTTTATGCTTGGAGCTTCGGTGGAATGTAGAGGTAGGTGCCATAATGATGCCATTTCTTCTGTCGTCAAAATTTGGAATCTGTTTTTGTTGTAGGATCGATAAATGAAGTCTTGTATTAATTTATTTTGATTTTTGGGAACTATAGCTTTGAAGCTGTTACCATAGCGGTAATGATTGTATTGACTGAAAGAATTTATAATATTATCTAGATTTAATCTAGCTACTTCTTCACTGTCAGAAATACTAAGTAAACGGATTGTAACATCCATTCCGCCTTTGGTAAGTTTTTCTTCAATAGCTTTTATCATCTCTTCTTCTAGGGGAGAAAGCTTGTATTCTTGAGGTGTATTTTTGTTTAAGGCGTCTTGTTTTTTGGCAGTGAGAAGTTCGCTTATGGTCTCTAGTGATGTGGCAATGCCACGTGTTATTGCCGATTGCATTGCTACTTTTTCGAACTTCTTACCTTTCCTTACTTCTCTCACTATTGTCACGCCTTTGCTACGCCAACGTTTGTGGGAGCTTCGAACAACAAATTGAATGGCCATATTACTATTGGAACCTTCCTGCGATTTGGCTAGGACATTTAGGATAGATTCTAATGGGTCTGACTCCATGTTTTTGTATGTTTTGAGCGGGAAAATATGTTTTTTGGTTGGCACTAAATAAGCTCCCATGATAGCGCTTTTTTCACTAAAAATATTATAGTCAGTCATTTCTTCAATATTGGCGTAGGGATACTGGGCATGGACTTGTTGGGTGATGAAGCCTTTCATCTTGATCGGTATGTCGATATAAAAATAAATCAAGCCATTTTCAGTGACCATTTCAAAAGAAAAGTTGTCTGTTCGACCACGGAACCAGTTGAGAAGACCACGCTGAGCTTTCAGACCAGCGATTGTGGCAAAAAATGTTTCAGTAATGCCGATCTCTTCTTTAATGCGCTCCAGCCGATCTCCATCTTCGACTTTACCCCCCTGTCCTTCTGATTTTCTTTCTTTGGGCACAGCGATTTGTAGTACTACTCTATTGAAAGCTTTTTTTGACTTGTCTTGAAATTGAAAGACAGCTCGCATGATTAAGACGATACTGGTATTTAAAAAAATAACTACCAAAGCTATCAAAGCCCAGACTACCTGTAGGTCATCAAGAACACTGGTCTGATACAGATTTTCTGCTACGTCTGGTGATGTATAAAATTGAAAAAGTAAGATAAACATTTGGGCGGTAATTATTTAGAATAATTACTTTAATTTACAAGACTATAATTTTCGTCATTGCAGGGGAAGTGAAGCAGTGACGAGTTTTGGAATATTTTTAAGCCAAAGAATTGCTTTTGATTCAAGCTTTGGTCAGTCTTTTTTCATTTGTTCTTTTAGAGCAATTATTTTATCTGTTTTTATTTTAGCTTCTTGTTCTAAAAAGTGCCTGTTTATTCCTGGCAAAAATTTTAACCACTCTAAAATTAGTTGAAAAATACTTTTTATTTTTATACGAGCAGAGCTTAGTAAGGTGCGTATTTTAAGAGCAGTCTCTTCACCTTTCATTTTGAATTCTTGTTTTTGTATAGGAGTAAGTTCTTTGTATGCATCGGCTAGCCCATCTTCCATGATATGCTCTAATTTAACAGTGATATCATCTCTGATTTGGGGGATTTGAGCATTTTTTTTGTTTTTGGTGAGGCGAAGTGTTTTTTTAAGTTTTTCTATTGTTTCATCTAGAAATCCATCTCCCTTTTTTTCTATGCCATCTTCTACTTGTGGTTCATATTCTGTTTGTCTGTCTGTTGTCGGTACAGGAGCAATTTCTGTGATTACTGATTGCTCAAAAAAATCCTCTGTATTGCGGATAGATTCGGTTGGTAGAGGCTGGCTTACTTCTTTGGAAGGATGCGGTAAATTTGGTTCTTCTTCTTGCAAGTCCGTCTCTGGTGTTTCTTTGGTTTTTTTTATGATTGGCTCCATAATAAAAAATTGTGAGCAGTAAGAGAGCTCTTTTGATTATAAACATTATAACAAAAAATAGCTTTTTTAGCTATTAATTTTGTGTGAGTAACTAGTGGCTAGTGATTAGTGGCTAGTGATTAGTTTTTGTTTGGCAGATGATATCCTTTAGATTTTCTAGTTACTAGTTACAGATTACTAGTTATTTAGTATATTTTTAGTATAATAATCTTTGTACAGTTTCATAATTTTTTTTGTCTGTGGAAATTTATCGGTCACTACAAGATCATCAATTTGGCGAATTGGCATGACATTTTTGAGAGTACTGGTAATGAAAAATTCGTCGTAATTTTTCAAATCCGTGAGAAGGATGTCTTTTTCGATAATTTCAAAATTATTTTTAGCAATTTCAAGAATAATTTTTTTGGTGATGCCTTCTAAACATTTTTCTCTGGGTGGAGTAATTAATTTATCTCCCTGTATAGCGAGGAAATTACTGCTTCCACCTTCGCAGATGAAGCCATCGTAGTCAACCATGAGGACTTCTTTGGCATCAGCTTGCTTAGCTGTTCTTTTGGCTGTGTAAGCTAGCAAAAGGTCGACAGTTTTGGCTTGAGGGAAACGGCGCTGGCCTACACAGCTAATGGTTTTTATGCCTTTTGAATAACATTCATTGGGTGCATAAGTAATGCCGGTAACTGGGAAAATGTACAGTTTAGGTTGTTTGCCATTGTCGGGATCACCAATCAGAATAGTGCGAATAGAGTAGTTGGCGAGATTATTTTTTTCTACTAATAAATTTATCCATTTTATAATTTGTTTTTTGTCAAAGTGGTGTTTTAACCCAATTTGATCAGCTGAAAACAGTAGCCGGTCGATATGAAACTCTGGAAAGAATAATTTACCTTGGATAATTTTGAGTGAGTCATAGACGGCAAAATCAAAAAAATACCCTTTGTCCGAGATGGGTATAGTTGCTTCGGAAGAGGGGATTAGGTTGCCGTTCAAGATAGAAAATTGTTTGTTCATTTTATTTTACATCTTAACTCTCCCAACTTCACCTGTCTTTAATCTTACCTTAATTCCATGCGGGTGAGTTTCGTAAATTTTGTTTTGTATAGACAGCCTATTCCACCAGACCATTCCTTTAAAAAGGGAAAGGGAGGTCCAAAGGGTGGAGGGAATGTATGCGTCTTATGTAATATCAATAATCATCTCACCCACCCTCATCCCATCAACAGCAGAACTCACAATACCACCAGCATAGCCGGCACCTTCACCAGCGGGATAAATGCCAGCAATATTTGACTGCAATGTATCTTTGTTTCTTGTGATGCGGAGTGGGGAGGATGAACGGGTTTCTATGCCAGTGAGTACTGCATCTTCGTGTGCAAAGCCTCTTATTTTCATATCCATTTTTGGTAGTGCTTCACGAAGACTTGCCACAACAAAATCTGGTAAGCAATCATCAAGCGGTGCTAGCGTAATGCCTGGCTTGTAAGTTGGTTTGACACTTCTAATCTTATCAGATTTTTGTTTTTTCAAGAAATCACCCACAAGCTGAACTGGTGCGTGAAAATTATTTTCCCCAAGTTCAAATGCTTTTTTTTCCCATTTTTTTTGGAATTCTATTCCAGCAAGCGGGTGATCTGACATAAAATCATTTTTTTCTACGTTCACAAGCAGTGCTGAATTGGAATTTTCACCATCTTGGGCATATTCACTCATTCCATTTGTAATGACATAACCATCTTCCGAAGTTGATGGCATAACATAACCGCCAGGGCACATACAAAATGTATAAACACTACGATTTTTTTTGCTATGATACACAAGTTTGTATCTTGCCATCCCTAATTTTTTGTTGTTATAGAATTTGTCATACTGGGATTTGTTGATCATCTCTGTTTTGTGCTCAATACGCACACCTATTGAGAATGATTTTTGTTCCAAATTTAATTTTCTTTTATAGAGCATCTCATAAGTATCGCGAGCAGAATAGCCAATAGCAAGGACAAGCGTATCTGTTTTTATTTCTTCTTTATCATTTAAAATAATGTCTGTGATTTTTTTATCTTTTATCTTAATGTCAGTTAATAGTGTGTTGAATCTCACTTCGCCACCAAGATCAATGATTTGTTTACGAATATTTTTGGCAACTCTGCGAATTTTGTCTGTACCAATATGTGGTTTGGCATTCCAGAGGATAGCGTCTGGCGCGCCAGCTTTGACCAATTCTTCAAAAATATATTTGATGCGAGGATTGGTGATGAGTGTGTTTAATTTTCCATCTGAAAAAGTTCCTGCACCACCTTCACCAAATTGGATATTTGACTCTGTATTTAATTTTCCGGTATTCATGAATGTTTCAACATCTTTTATTCTCGTGTCGACATCACCGCCACGCTCGATGACAAGTGGGTTTAATCCGGCTTTTGCGAGTACCAGAGCAGAGAACATGCCTGCCGGTCCAGTACCAACAATGACCGGACGTTTGGTATTTTTACCATCTTTAACAAAAGGAATTTTATAGGTGTAAAGTTCCACAATATCAATTCTATGATGCTTTTTATTTTTCTTTACTTCTTTACTTTTTATCACCGTTTGTTCATTTTCTAGTTCAACAGTAACTGAATATACAAAAAATATCATTTCACGTTTTTTGCGAGAGTCTATGGCACGTTTTGTGATGGTGAAGTTTTTTACCTCGTTAAACTCTAGTCCTAAGATTTCTGCAATCGTTTTTTGCAGTTTATTATCGGAGTGAGTGATGGGGAGAGAAATTTCTTGGATTTGGAGCATAAAACGGCGGTTTTTATCGTAGATAAATCCCGATAGTGTTATGGCACTGAATATTTAAATATTAATTACTTTGAATTACAAAACATCCCAAATTGTCATTCTTTTGTTGCCAATACAATTTGTAGCAGTGTGTGTTTATTTGGATTTTTTTGCCAAAAAAAACGGCAAGTGTATATATTGCCACAACAATCAATACAATGAATGTGATGCTTGACCAGTGGGGTGCACATTCACCAACACGAAGTCCTGTGTTGGTGTCTAAGGCAGATGTGCATATCTCGCTAAAATGTGAGGCAATAAAAGTGGTGACCACTGCCAACATTATACCGATGACGACAAAATTTTTTTGTGCTTATTTTTTTTATATTCATATAAAATTTTGTTAAATGTTAGATATCCAAGTGTTGCCTGTAGTTTATGTTTAAAATGTAAACGACGTTTTGGATTCTTACAAATAAATTAATTTATAAATTTGTAATTTTTTGTCCACCGTTTGTATCCTCTACTTGAAAACCAAGGCTTGCAATCTTATCACGAAGCTCATCTGATTTGGCATAATCTTTTTCTTCCCGAGCTTGTTTGCGTGCATCGAGTAAGTCTTGCATCTCAAGTGACACTTCAATTTCTTTTTTATTTAGGTCATGGAGTTTGAGTCCTAGTACTTTGTCAAATTCAATGATCATCTCTAGGTCAATTTGATGATTTTTGAGAGCTGTCCAGAGTATTGCTAGAACCTCAGGTATATTGAGATCATCATTGATAGCCTGCAGAAATTGTTCACAAATATAAGGATCACTAGCTGCGTGCTTAGGAATCTGAGAGACCAGATGGCGAAGATTTTTTAGTCCGTTTTCAGCGGACTCTAGGGCTTCCCAAGAAAAATTAAGTTGTTTGCGATAATGCGCCTGTAGCAATAAGTAGCGATAGGCTAGTGGAGACAAGTCTCGAGTTTTTAAAGTTTCTAAAGTTATAAAGTTTCCATCTGATTTGGCCATTTTGTCTTCGCCAATAAGTAGAAATTCGCCATGCATCCAAACATTCACCCACGGTTTGATTCCACTGGATGCTTCGGCCTGAGCAATTTCATTGGTATGGTGAACTGCAATATGGTCTATCCCGCCACAATGAATATCGAAGTGTTGGCCGAGATATTTTGTGGCCATAGCAGAACACTCAATATGCCAGCCCGGAAAACCTTTGTGTCCGAATGCTTTCCATTCCATCTGACGAGTTTCATCTTTATGACTAAACTTCCACAAAGCAAAATCGTGAGGATTTTTTTTCTCACCCATATCAACACGCTCGCCAGCCTGTAAATTTTGATTTTGTAAATTTGCCAGTTTGCCATAGTCATCTAGTTTTGTTGTATCAAAATATATGCCGTCAGATGTCTCATAAGTAAATCCTTTATCAATAAGAGTTTGGACTTGGGCTGTTTGTTCTTCAATGTGATCAGTCGCCTTGCACCAAATATTTGGTTCTAGGAGATTGAGGTCAGCCATATCAGACTTAAAGGCCTGTGTGTAAAATTCAGCAATTTCCCAAGCGGTTTTACCTTCACGCTTCGAACCTTTTTCCATTTTGTCTTCACCTGTATCTGCGTCATCAGTCAGATGTCCCACATCAGTGATGTTCATCACATGATTGATATCATACTTATTGTATTTGAGAACGCGCTTCAAAATATCTTCAAATACATACGTCCTTAGATTGCCAATATGCGCAAAATTATAAACAGTCGGGCCACAGGCGTAGAGCCCCACTTTGTTTTTTTGTATAGGAGAGAATTCTTGTTTTTTTCTGGTGAGGGTATTGTATAAATGAAGCATAAAGATTTGTTAATAATGCCACTAGTATAGGATAAAATTTGGTAGGTGTAAAGAAAGTTTTTATGTAACACATAACATTAATATGTGAACAGCTTTACTACCAAAGACTCAAAAATAATATTTGCTTTGTGTTAGATGGTTATATGGTACATTGTATATGTTATATTACAAAAAAGTATGCTATAATAATTTATATATTATTTACATACAAAGTATGAGTTTGTTTCACAAAAATGATTCCTATCTTGGTATAGATATTGGTGCTCACGGTATCAAGGTGGTGGAACTGAGAAAATTCAAGGGCAGACCACAGCTTTGGACTTATGGTATTGCTGATCATGAAATAGATATTCACATGTCAGAGATGAAAGATAAAACGCCCGAGGAGCTGGTGGAGGAAGAGAAGATTGTAGGTAAAAAGGTCAAGAAAGGCGACAGCTCTATTAGTGGTGGTACTTTTGGAGCAGACGATCCTCGTGTCGACAAGTATGCTGAACTTTTGAAAAATGTTTTAGAAAAAGCTAAGACGACGACTCGCCGTGTCACTGCTAGCTTGCCTGTCTCACATATTTTTCATGCGATTGTCACACTTCCGTTGGTCAATGAGAACGAGGTAGATACCATAATTCAGGCTGAATTGAAGAAAGTTTTGAATAGACCAGTAGAGGAAATGCAAATAGTTCATCAACAAATCCCAGATGAACTTGCCAAGCAGAAGAAATACATGCGTGTTTTGGTTACAGCTGCCCCAAAGGTTTTGGTGGAATTTTATAGCGCAATATTTGCTAGGGCGGGTCTTGAACTTAGAGAATTAGAGACTGAGGCCTTAGCTATTGAGCGATCTTTGGTTGGCAGAGATACCTCGACGATGATGGTCGTCGATGTAGGTGCAGAAAGAACCAATTTCTTTATTATTGATCAAGGACTGCCAATGACTCACCGTAGTGTCCAGATTGGAGGTGACACTATCAATAACATCTTGTCTGGTAGATTGGGGGTTGGTGGGGATATCGTCGAACAGGTCAAGACAGATACTTCTCGATTGGACTGGACAAAAATTAATACTTCCTTATTTGATTCTGTGACTGGGCCAGTTGTTAAAGAGATTGAGTATAGTTTTGATTTGTTTTTGAGCCAGCTTGGTAATCAAAATAAACGACCAGAAAAAATTGTGTTGACTGGAGGTTCCTCTTTTTTTCCATTATTAAAACAACAAATTGAAAAGCATTTTGAGATGAAAGTTTTTGTTGGTGATCCTTGGGCTAGAGTAGTTTATCAACAAGATTTGAAAGTTCTGTTAGACTCTATTGGACCAAGGATGGCGGTCAGTATTGGCCTGGCTCTTAGAAACATTATCTAAATCTATCCACACCATAGATGCGGTAAGAGTTGTTTATATTTGGTATACTATTTCTATATATATAATTAATACTAGGTTTTTTTATCTGTCACCTTGCCATACACTTATTTTTTAGCCATCCTGCCACTTTGGCGGACAGACAAAATTCGCTTTGACGCACACAGTTGTTGGCAAAAAATAAGTGTATTTCTCGGTTTATTCTAGATAAAAATAAGTATAACTTGTTACTAGTTCATTCATTAAATGAAAGATATGGTCAAAGATACTAATATTTTGTTGGTGGAGGACGACACATTTCTTGGCAACATTTATAAGACCAAGTTTGAGATGGAGGGATTTAAAGTAACACATGTTGAAAATGGACAGGATGGATTTGACACTGCCAAAAAGAAAAAGCCAGATTTGATTTTGTTAGATATTCTTTTACCAAAGATGGACGGTTTTGTGGTACTTACAAAACTCAAAGCTGATAGTTTAACGAAAGAAATACCCGTAATACTCCTCACCAATTTGGGGCAAAAAGATGATGTAGAAAAAGGTTTGGAAATGGGTGCCGCTGATTATCTTATTAAGGCGCATTTCAAACCTTCTGAGACAGTGGCTAAAGTAAAAAAAGTATTAGGAATCTAATCATCCTTAAACTAGAGAGGAGGTGAGTATATGAATAAAAAATCTATATCTGCAAACAGACGAGGTTTTACCTTGATCGAGCTTTTGGTTGTAGTCGCTATTATCGGCCTACTTTCTACTTTGGCAGTAGTTGCCCTAGGTTCTGCTCGTGAAAAAGCACGTGATTCCAAACGTCTTTCTGATGTCAAACAAGTTCAAACAGCTTTGGAGCTTTATTATACAGACAATAACCTTTATCCAGCTCCTGCTTCTGCAATCACTTTAGGTTCTACAAACTACGCTTGTTTAAATAGCGGAAGTGGATTTACTACTGCTGGCTGTTCAGACGCTTATATGGGTCAAGTACCAGCTGATCCTTTGAGTGCCCAGAGTTATACCTACACATCTGCTGATGGATCTACCTACGAAATTACCCTTACTCTAGAGGGTGCGATGGGTGGTTTTGGTGGCGGAGCTGCCACAGCAACACCATCTGGCATTACAGGTCAGGCACTATAATAATTCACAAAAAATATGCCCCAGAGATATCTCTGGGGTTTTTTGTTTATTACAATACTCACCGCAATTGTCATGACATTGAGAGGTCAGACAGATTATTATAAAAAGGATTGCGGTAATATTTAGTTGTTTACGTTGAAATTTTTTGTAAAAAAAGATATAATATTTTTATGAACTATTTATTTATCTTTATTTTAGGAATAATTTTTGGGAGCTTTCTCAATGTGTTTGTTTGGCGAACTAGAGAACGAATGTCTCTGATCTTTGGTCGTTCAATTTGTCCACAATGTCAGAAACATTTGAAGTGGTTTCACAATATTCCGTTGTTTAGTTTTATTTTCCTCAAAGGAAAGTGCGTATTTTGTTTAGAGAAAATTTCTTGGCAGTATCCGTTAGTAGAATTTTTTTTGGGAATTTTATTTGTATTTACAGCTTATTTTTACAGTTTTAATTATCTCTTGATGGCTAGAGATTTTTTTATTCTATTTTTTTTGCTTGCTATCTTTGTTTATGATCTGCAGTATCAGGAGATTTGGGATCGAATGACTATATTTCCAGCTATTGTTGTTTTCTTTTTTTCACTAGTATTTTCTTTGATTACTTGGCAGAGCATGGTTTTTGGTATTTTGTTTGGCTGGGGATTTTTTTTGTTGCAGTTTATTATTTCGCAAGGCAAATGGATTGGGGGAGGAGATATCCGGCTGGGTATTTTTATGGGCGTAGTTTTGAGTTGGCCTTTAATTTTGTTAGCTTTAATGCTTGCTTATGTATTTGGCGCTATTTTTAGTGCTCCTTTGCTTATAATGAAAAAAAAGACCTTGGCAAGCAAGGTTCCTTTTGGGACGTATCTTTGTGTAGCAACTTTTGTGGCAATGTATTGGGGGATGGATGTTATTTATTGGTATATCGGTTTGTTGTAAGTATGTTTAAAATGTTGTGAATGAAAAAAGGAATATAGGTTACCATGATTACCGAGATTTATCATGATATATTCTCTAATTAATCTGTGTTTTATTTTATTATTATTTACTAGTTGTGCTTTTTATTAAATATTCTATACAGTAAAGGGAGCACTTTTTCAAAAATACTAATTGGTTTTACGACGACACTAATGATTGTTACCAAACAAAATACTCCTAAGACATGATATAAAATAGGGGACGTGAAGTTCATCACTAGCAAAGCAATTAGCCCAGCGAGTAAACCGACATAAAAATCATGATAGTCTGATAAGGACTGTATTTTTTTATTTAATTCATAAAGAATAAAACAAATCACAATCAAAAATATACTGAGTCCTAAAATACCTAGTTCAGTAGCCATCTCCAGATAGCCCCATTCAAATTGGGTGGTTTTGATTTGTTCATAGGTGAGGGGACTAAAAAAATTTATTTCGCTACCTAGTCCGTTACCAAGCACGGGATGTTTTTTGATCATCATGAATATTGGTTCCAAGAGAGCTGTACGTGTGTATGTGCTAGTTTCAATTTGTGGGGTAGCCATACTTAAAAATCGAAAGCCAAACATGCCAAGCCCTGAAGATGTTCCAAAACTTGATATGAGAGACACGCTGATAAGAAGTAAAAAATAGACAGCAAAAGTACCAATAGTAATTCTGAACCAACGTTTCCATGAGTGTTTATATTTTAATACCAAAAAACCAATTACCATGGCTAAAAAATACGTTCGGGAAAGATTCAATACCAAGATGAGCAGTCCTAATGTCAATAAGACCCTCCAGGCCTTGTGATGTTTTTCATCTCGCATCAATAATGAAGAAATAAAGAGTATGCCAGGAACAGCTAGCAGGTGTTCTGGTGCAACAATACGAAAGAAACCTAGTCCCATGTCGGTGATTTTACCCATGGAAACATCTCGAAACCATTGATAAAAGCTATCATGTAAAACTCCTAATTCGCTTGAATAGAGAAAATATACAAAGAGTGAAAAGAAAACACCGCCAAGCAAAAATACAGTCAATAAACGAATGATATATTCTTGGGTCTTTTCTTCTTGAAAAAGGTGATAAAATGGTAAGAGTAGTAAAAAATATGAGAATGGAATTAAATCTCTGATAACATTGGTGGCGTTGTTACCATAACTCAAACCAAGAAGTGCAGTGATGATAGCGATACCCACAATAGAGAAAAAAATGTAAAATATTTTGCGGTCAATATACAGACGATTTTGCAATTCTCTGGTGCTAATATGATGTGCCACCCATAGAAAAATAAAAGTAAATACCAATATCGTCCGCATGGATAATCCATAAAATTCGAGAAAATGGCCAGCTCCGCCTAGTAACAATTCACCAAGTAAGATATAAAAAGCGTATTCCATCTTTTTGAAATAGAGCATGGCGAAGACCATCATGAGGGCGAACAAAATCATGGCTTGGATTAAGTCATGCCCAGCCAGAGCAAAAGAGATGATTCTAATACCGACAAAGCAGACAAAAAGCCAGAGTGTTTGTTTGTCAAGGAAGATAGATTTTGTGGTGAGAAATTTTTGCATATAACATATATTTTGTTGTATCTCAGCAACCACTTTGGCATCCTTGCTAAAACAGTCACAGACCTATACAAATACCGCTGGCAGATTGTCCAGACTGAGTCGGGATCAAATGGATAAAACAACATCTTAAAATCCAAGTTTTTTTTTTTTGGGGGGGTTACAGTTTCAATGCAGTCAAAACCCAAATCTGCATTGCCATCTCCACATTTCTTCTTGTTGTCATGGCAAAAAAGCAAATGAAAGTCAAACAAAATCTTTTCGAAATATTACAAATTTTACAAGTCTCTCAATTTGAAAAAACGGCTCTACCTAGACTAATTTTAACACTCCATTACATACACTCTTCTGAAAAAGAAAGACAAATGTCGCTAGATTTAGCGGAGTTTTGACGCAACACGGGTGTGTTTCTGGCATATAACCAAAAACATTATGATTATGTCAGTATTTGGTAGTATAATCGGAATATTTTTATAATTCCTCTCTATCAATATTTTTGAATCCATTTACAAACTCTTTCACATTCATTACTTTCTTCCCTTCAAGTTGTAGTTTGGATATCTCAATTGATCTATCACCAGTTCCTATATGCAGTCTATCATAATTTATCTCTACTCTTCCAGTCAAGATATTTTTTTCTGCAGGAGAGATTTTTAAAAGCTTCAACCGCCTGTCATTCCACACAGTCCATACACCTGGCCATGGGGTCAAGCCACGATATTGATTATAAATTTCCAAGGTAGATTTTTGCCAATCCACTCGTCCATCTTTGCGAGAAAGTTTACTGCAAAGCGTGGCTTGTGATTCATCTTGCGGTGTAGGCTTTAGTTTACCTACAATATAGTCAGGGATAGTCTCTAGAAGAGCGTGTAGACCCATGTTAGCGAGTTTTTTGTCCAGATCGAGATAAGTATCATCTGGAGCTATATTTAGCTCTTTTTGGAGTAATATTGGACCAGAATCAAGGCCAACATTCATGAGCATGATACTTACACCAGTTTTTGTTTCTCCGTTGATGAGAGCCGATTGAATAGGGGAGGCACCACGGTATTTAGGGAGGAGGGAAGTGTGAATGTTGATGGTGCCATGTTTTGGTGCGCTGACGATGTTTGGTGGGATGAGGAGGCCATATTGAGCTACAATAGATAATTTGTGATTAGTGATTGGTGACTGGTAATTTTTTAATGATGTTGGTTGATCGATTTTTAAGTTATGTTTTTCAGAGAGGATTTTTACTGGAGATTTTTGAAGTTCTTGTTTCCGTCCTATTGGACGGTCTGGTTGGGTGATGACTAGTTCAATTTCAAAAAGAGGACTGTCAATTAGCCCTTGCAAGATGGTGACAGCAAAGTCGTGTGTGCCGAAGAAGGTTGTTGAAATTTTATGTAGCATTTTTTACTATTTTATAACGTAATCCATCACGAATACTCCTCATTACGTTAGTAGCTTTTTGTTTGTCTAACTCCTTACTACTTGGATTTGATCTACCGTGGGCTACTCTGTGCAGAATTCTATGGACACTATCATAATCTATTTTTGTATTTTTAGGTAGTAATTTTAAAATATCCTCTTTTGTTATGTCATTATCAAAAAATATTTTTATGCCATATTTCTTTTCTAGTTTTCCTGCATTTTGCCAGAGATACCTAGATGAAGATTTATAAAGTGACGCAATATATAGTTCTCCAGAAGATAACAGTTTACTAACTAATGCCTCAAGTACCTTGTGAAATTCTGTAAATTCATCTTCTCGTTGACTTTCAGATTCGGCAACTCTCGTCGTCTCCTTTTTTTGGTTTTGTTTTTCATGATCATGCTTACTGGCATAGTGCAACTCGCCATAAGTATCTAATATAACATCAAATTCTTCAAAATCTCTTAATTCCAGCACGCTCTCTCTGATTTGATCAATTTTTTTATGTTTTTTTTCTAAAGTATGAGCTATTAAAATTTTTCTTTTCACACTGTAAGGATCGATGTTTTTATCTGGGTGGTGTTGAGACAGTTGGTTTTGCCTCTCCGTCACTTCGTTTTTTGTTTTCTCTACAATTTCTTTTCTGTTATGCCTTAGGTTTGAGAGACTTGTACCAATTACATTGACATCTCTACCCAATGATTCTCGTATTTGCGCATTATAGAGACCTAACCCTGCACCACTATTTAACACTTGGAGTTTTCTGTTTTTACCAGATGCTCGGAGTTCTGCTATTTTTCTTGGCAAAACATCTCCTATAAATTTTAATCCATGCCATGAGTTGACTGTTCCATTATTTTTTTCTAAAAGATCACCAAATTCTCCCTCAAGTCTATCTTGGATCATGCAAGATTCGTCTATAACATGTTTTGCTTCCTTTTTTTGTTCCAAATGTTTTTTAAAATCCATGTCTTTTGGATCCAAAAATTTTTCGCCACGCTCACTTTTTCTCATAGTATTTATTCAACTTCATAAATATCTTTCGCCTTATCAATAAAAAGAATGCCATCAAGATGATCAACTTCGTGCTGAATGACGCAGGCGAAAAAATCTGTAGCTTTGAATTTCAATTCGTTGCCGTCTTGATCCCATGCTTTCACATAAATATTTTTGTATCTTTTTACTTTTCCATAAATTTTTGGTACAGAAAGACAGCCTTCAGTATCCCAGCCTGTTTTTCTACTTGTTTTTTCCCAAATTGGATTTATCAGTATCAAATCTTGGCCAGCTAGATTATGATTTTTGTTGATAGCTTCTTTTCCAATTATCAACAGACGAATATTATGGTTTACCTGAGGAGCCGCCAGACCAATGCCATTGTCATTGTACATAGCCGGAATCATCTCTGCAATCAACTGTTGAGTATTTGCTGATAACAAAAAATTATGATCTATTTCTACAGATCGTTTACGGAGACTTTTATTTGGTGCAGTGATTATGTTTAGCATGATTATTAATATACTAACTAATTATTTTTGTCTTATTTAGCTTTAAAATTTGTTTGTTTACTCTTCCAGACAAAAAGTTTTCCTGGACTTTCACAACCTGAATCTTGGATCTCAGCAAATATTTGTCTGGCTCTGGTGATACCGATTCTTTTGATAATACCTAAATACATCCCAAATTTCTTTTTTTCACCAAAAGCACTGGATATAATATCTGTCCAATAATGAAGCTCAGAGTGAATTTTTTTGTTTGTCTCTTTTTTGGGCTGAGCCTTTTTTAAAATTTGAGATATGTCATCCATAATTGTAGAGTTTATAAAGTCATAAAGTTCATAAAAAGGAAATGGCTTTCTACTTTTTACTTTAAAAACTCAAAGCATTTAATCAAACAAGAATTCGCCTGTCAAATAGCCTACACCAAAAGGATATTCGTAACAAAGATTCTTGAAGCTATAATTCATATTCTGTAATACACCTAGAGTAATGAGAATAGAGCGATACCCACAATCATCAGCATTGGCAACAAGCTCTTTATCCATTTGAGCAATACCAACGGTATTACGAGTTTCAAGCATTTCGATTATTTGATTATCAAATTTTTGGCCGTCTTTGTGAAATCCTCCTGGAGAATTAGTAGTGAGGCGATGGGATAGATCACCAGAGGCTAAGAGGGCAATTCTTTTGTCTGATTCCATGATTACTTCCTTTAATATTTTTCCGAATTGGAGATGAGATTTTGGATCAGATTTGCTATAGCCAATTGGTAAAATTTGGATATTTGATAGATGATCTGTTAGAAAAAACAAAGGCACACTGGCACCATGTTCCAATTTTTCGTTGCTAATCAACCTGGTGGAAATTTTTTCTTCTCTTGTGTTGTGTTGAATCTTGGCTGCAAGAGATGGAGTTCCTGCCCATTCTTTCTGTGTTTCTATATCACCAAAATCATGAAAGTTAGATTGAAAATGAGTGTGAGCATTGATTACAAAAGTGTTGTTATAAATGCCTTCATGAGGAGTAATGACTACAATTATGTGCGGTTTTGAGATGTATAAAGATTGTTCTAGTTGTTCTAGCGCTGTTTGTGTTTTTATTAATTTTTCTGTCTTTTCTTTTCCAATATTAGGAATCAGAAGCGGGGGGTGAGGAGTAACGGCGGAGAATACTAGTGACATATTTAAGGATTAGGGATTTAGGTTGTAGGTTTTATTTTGCATATATTTAGAATTGGTTCATGGCCCAAATTGCAAGAGCTCTTGGCTCGTCGGACTTGTTGTCGTGATCGGGATTGCCCATGGTTATAATAACAAATCTTTTCTGATCTGTCTTCCTTTCTACAATCATTGCCAGATTGTCTCCAGCTTCGTAGATAAAACCTGTTTTGCTGGCGATAATACCAAATGGCAAGTCTGTTTCTTTGAGTAATTCATTGGTATGATAGTCAAAATGGCTAGGCATTTTGTCCTTATCTAAAATTTCATCATATGCATAATACTTTTTTTCTATGTGTGATCTAACTGTGCTGTTTGAAGTGGTTTTTTTGAAGATGGTTAAGTACTCAAGGGCAGTGGTTTCATTGTAAACACTGCCACCATAGGAATCAATAAAATTAGTTTTTGTCAGGCCCCATTCAATAGCCTGCTTGTTCATTCCTGCAATGAACTTTTCTTCTCCAAATTTAGAAGTTTCTGCTAACATTCTTGCTGGAGTATTGAGAGAGGAAACTAGAAGAGCATCAAGAAGATCTTTTTTTAGTACTTTTTCTCCTTCAGCAATACGGTATTTGTGGAATTCTGGCGGTGTCTTGTGTTTTTCGACAGAGTAGATGACAGATGAATTTTCATTGATACCTTCCTTTATCAACATGTAGGCGGTCATTACTTTGGCTAGTGAAGCAGTTGATCTAATAGTATTAACATTTTTTCCAGCCAATATTTCTTCGGTATCATAATCAGCAATGAGGTAAGTGTCGACATCTGTATCAAATTCTTTGCCAATAATTTCTGTTTGATCTTTTGGCGTACGTACCATTAGATCGCTGATGCTGGTAGAGTTGTCTGCCTTTGGTGTAGAGGAAGAACCAGTGACAATGGAATTATTAATGGTGGTAGTGCTGGTGTTATTTTGATTAATTTCAATTTTAGCACGCAAATAGATCGGTTCACCAATTTCAATTGTTGTTCCACTAAACTGATTGATCCAAATTATATTTTTCCAGTCAAAACCAAGCCCGTTGAAGATATCTTCAGAAGCAATATGGCGTTTCTTACCTTTTTCCATGACAAATATTTTGCTGTTTCCTTCTACCCCAAAGACAGTTCCGTCTTTCAAAAGGACTGTGGGGCCAGATTCATAACTTTGTAGATCTTTTGAATTTCCTTTTTCTATTTTTAAGTTAGGGTAATTTATTTTGGCGATGATATCATCGTAGATTGGCCGATACTCATTTTCATTGAGATAGTAGATGGTGTTGTTTTCCTTTACTCTTACTAATTTCCCCAACGGGTTTGTTGTATTTATTTCTATTGGATTTTTAATTGTATAATTTTTTAGATCTTCGCTAGTTATATCTATGATTTCGTCAGGATTGTAACCCATTTTTTGGACTACTTCATAGCTAATAAAAGGTCGTGCCGTATCAAAATCTAATAGATAGTATTTTTCATCTGTTTTTACGATTGAATAATTTGGCAAAGATATCTTAGTAGAATCTTCGTAACGGCTAAGTTCTGATTTTGGAATTGTGAGAATTAATTTTGGATCATAGCGAGTAACGAGAGCAGTCATGCTAGTAAAAGGCCTTTTTTTGCCATCTTGAATCAAATAAACAGTTGGTTCTCCATTGACATGGACTAATGAGCCGTCAGGATAAACTTGTTCAAACCATGTCTGCCATAAATTCCAAAAATTTTTATTACCATGCAAATGAGGGGTGTAAGTGTAGAGAAAAGCCGTAGCATTGTTACTTGGACTTATCTCTTTGTCATCAATATTATATGTTTTTCCAGCTGTTTTGATCCATGGTTCAGTGCCTACATGTTCATAATACCAACGAATGATGCCTGCGGCACTGTCAATCTGGATACCAATTCCTTTATGCTTGGCAATGCTTGGATCGTCGAGAGGGATACCGTCACTGGCTCCATAGCCTGTTGCCCAGTCTAATTGTTTTTGGGTAGGATTTTTTTCTGTGATCAAACTTTGTTCTTTTTGTAATTTTACAAGCAAATATTTTGGATTTATTTTGTATTCTTTGCTGGCTTGATAGATGATGTCAGAAATTTTACGTGTTGTTTGGTTGACATCCATAGCTCGTAAAGATTGAATGGCTCCATTTTTTTCTTCCAAAAAAGCCTGGATATCGGAGCGGTTCATGGATTGCCAGTTTTGAATTTCTGAATCAGAAATAAGATAATTTGGATCAAATTTACTTTCAGCCAAAATATACTGTGGGAAAAATAACAGTGTGGCCATAACGATGATTATTGTTTTGTTCATAGATGTATACTATATCATAATTTGGTTCTTTTTAGCTAGGGATAAGTAACTTGGAATAAGTAACTTGATTTCTATTTATTTCAATACTAAAATAACATTTCACCACTCCTTGGTGGTTATAAAGCAGTTATTTGCTTTTATTTTTATTTTTGGCTAAACTACTATGTAAATGAATTCATGCTCAAGTTTTCCGTCTATATCCTAGATGAAAAATAAATATAATTTGCTACCAGTTTTATGCCAGCAGGAAAATTGTATATTGTAGCCACCCCAATAGGGAATTTGCAAGATATTACATTGCGGGCTCTTGAAATTTTGAAAATGGTGGACATAGTATTGTGTGAAGATACTAGAGTAACACGAAATCTACTTTCTCATTTTGAAATCTCCACGCCGACCATGAGTTATCACGAGCATAGTGATGAAAAAAAAGTACATGAGATCTTAAACATATTGCAAGAAGGAAAACATGTTGCTTTGGTAACCGATGCAGGAACACCAGGGATTAGTGATCCAGGGAATCGGTTGGTAGAGTCCATAGCTATTAGTCAGGATCCAATAAAAATTATACCCATTCCAGGGTCTTCGGCAATAGTTACAGCGTTGAGTATTTCCGGTTTTCCAACCGACAGATTTATATTCATGGGTTTTCCTCCACATAAAAAAGGGAGAGAGACATATTTCAAAAAACTTGCTAGGCAAGAATATACTGTTGTTTTTTACGAATCAAATCATCGCATAAAAAAGTGTTTAGACAATCTTGCTAAAGTTTTGGATAATGATAGACAAGTCTGCGTCTGTCGGGAATTGACAAAAAAATTTGAAACGATTTATCGGGGTACGATTACAGAAATTTTGGAAATGGATGTGAAGGATAAGGGTGAGTTTGTAGTGATAGTAAAAAATGATAAATTAAAAGAAAAAGAAGAAAGTCTGTAAAGTCAATAATTTTAAAAAGGACGGCAAGAACTCCCTGTGATGTCCCGCAGGACTCACAGGGATGAATTGCCGCCCAAGCTTTTGTATAAAAATTGAA
>PFPK01000015.1 GCA_002793015.1 Candidatus Magasanikbacteria bacterium CG_4_10_14_0_2_um_filter_37_12
AAAGATATTTTATATCGCACTAAACAAAAGTGGTATTCAAAAAAAGGCATCATTTCACTCATTGCGTCACAGTTTTGCCACGCATCTACTTGAAAACGGTACTGATATTCGATATGTGCAAGCATTGCTCGGGCATGTCAACATACGGACTACACAGCTGTATACGCAAGTAACCAATCCAGCGATTAAAAAAATAAAAAGTCCGTTCGATGATGACGTATGAACTGGATACATACCATAGTACAAGAGAAACGTCCTATATTGGCACTTAGCCCAATGGCCGATATGACCGACTCAGCTTTTTGCCAAGTCGTACGAAAGATTGGTGGGGTGGATATTGTCTTTCGAGAAATGGTTTCGAGCGAGGCCATTATTCGCGAGAATCAAAAAACACTCGGCATGACAGACTTCGTCGAAGCCGAGCGACCGATAGTTCAACAAATTTTTGGGGCAGATCCAGACACCATGGCGAGGGCCTCAGCCATTGTCATGGAACACACCAATCCAGAAGGCATTGATATAAATATGGGTTGTCCAGTCTACAAAATTACTTCGAATTTCAATGGATGTGCTCTCATGAAAGATCCAGTCTTGGCGACAAACATTGTGCGTGCCATAAAAAAAGAAATAGGCAAGACTTCGCTTTCAGTAAAGATACGTCTTGGTTGGAGTGACCCCGACGACTTTAAGACGTTTATTCCTGTTTTGGAAAAAGCCGGTGTAGATTTGATCACGATTCACGGCAGGACAAAAGCACAAGGATATACCGGAGTGTCGGATTGGGAACGCATCAGACAGGCAAAGGAAATAGCAACAGTCCCACTGCTTGCTAATGGTGATATTCACGAACCATGGCAAGTGTGGAAATGTTTGGAGAAGACTAAGGCTGATGGGGTCTTGATCGCACGTGGGGCATTGGGGAATCCGTGGTTTTTTCGGCAGAGCAAGCAGATTAAACAAGGTAAACAGGTTAAATTTTTGCTTGCTGAACGAATTTCCGTAATTCTAGAACATGCTCGGCTACATGTGGAGAATCAGACAAAAATAAAGGCGATGTCAGAAAAAAACAAAATGTCTAGCATCACAGCGGAAGAATTGGAAAAAAATACTATTACCACTTTTCGCAAACATTTGTCTTGGTATTTCAAGAGTTCTCGTTTGCATATAGAAATTCCAAATATAAAAGAATTTCGGGCTAGGCTGGTTCGAGTACAATCTATAGAAGAATTGGAAAATATTTTGGTGGAGTTGGAGAACACAGCATTTTGCTTGTCATCCTGAATTTGTTTCAGGATCTTTGTATAGCAAGATGTTCATCTAGTGACAGATTCTGAAACAAGTTCAGAGTTTGCGTTGTATTTATTTCAATGATGACAATTTATTTTTAACTATATTTTTATATGACATATCTAAAATTAGGAGACAATGCACCAAAATTCTCTGGACTAAATCAAAACGGGAAGAAGATTAGTCTTTCTGACTATATAGGAAAGAAAGTTGTCTTATATTTTTATCCAAAAGATAACACCCCTGGCTGTACCAAAGAAGCATGTAATTTGCGAGATAATTATAGTGTATTACAGAAAAAAGGATTTGTTATTTTGGGAGTAAGCACTGATAATGAGAAGACACACAAAAAATTTGCCGACAAGTTCGAGTTACCATTTAATCTAATTGTGGATGAAGATAAAAAAATTGTGGAGAAGTATGGTGTCTTGGGTGAAAAGAAATTCATGGGTCGAGCCTACATGGGCACAAATCGTACTACTTTTGTGATTGACGAGAACGGAGAGATAGAAAAAATATTTGACAAAGTATATACAAATAATCACACTGAACAAATTTTGGCTGTGAAGTAGATTTTTATTCCCACTCAATCGTTCCAGGTGGTTTATTGGTCACATCATAAAAGATATAGTCGATATTATTCAGAATTAGTTGATGAAAAATTATTTTGTTTATAGTTTCTTTAGCTAATTTTCCAAAAGATGCTGTCATGGCTTCATTGGATTCTACTGGTCGGAGGACAATTGACTCACCGTAGTCATGGCCAAAAGGGACGAGAATGATGGGCATCTGCCAGATCTTGGTATAATTTGGGTCATCTTTCACATATTCATTTATCATCTGGTCTATTTGTCTGAGGAGAATACATCTTTTTTTTGTTAGATATGCTGAGTACATTTTTGACTCAAATATTTTTTCTTTATCTCCAAAAATTTGGATCATTACACGGTTGATGTCTTTATAATAATTGGTGATTTGAGGGGAAATTTTGGCAATTTCATCAAAGCTCATTTGGTCGGTATTTGCCAAAAGAGCAGGGTGAGCATAAGAGCGCTCATCTCCTTGCACCCCGACAGATTTGATGGGTAACTTGTATAGTATGCTTTGGGAACTTTCCACGAGATTCTCTCCGGACTCGCTGCACTTGTTCTGACTCCCTCTTATAGGAGGGGTAATTTTTGTAGCTCTTACATTATTTTCTTCGGAGCAGAGAATGCGGATGGCTAGCCCTGGACCGGGAAAAGGTTGGCGGTCAATGAGTTCACTTGGAAGACCAAGAGCATGACCGACTTCACGGACTTCGTCTTTGTATAATTCTTTGATTGGTTCAATAATTTTGTTTTCTAAAATCATTTTTTGGATACGATCAACACGATTGTGGTGGGTTTTTATTTTATCAGCATTTTTTGTGCCACCAGATTCAATTGTGTCAGGATAAATGGTTCCTTGTCCTAATAACCATCTGTTTTCTTCAAAGTTCATTTTTTTCATTATACGTTCTACAATATCAATAAATTTTTCACCAATTATTATTCTTTTTTCTTCTGGTTCAAAAATGTGTTCAAGAGCTTTCAAATATTCATTTTCGGCATTATAAATATGTAAATCATCAAGACCAATTTTAACAAGAGCTTTCGTTACCTTTTTAGACTCTCTTTCACGCATAAAACCATGATCGACGTGAAGTCCGTAAACTCGATCTTTACCAAGTGTTTTTTCTAAGAGGGCAAAACAAACAGTAGAATCCACTCCACCGCTGACAAGCAAAAATACATTTTTGTCTTTAGCTTTTTTCCTAATTTGGTTTTGAAGATTTGTGAGCATGGAGTCCACTGTCCAGTTTTTTTCAGCCTTACAAATATTGAAGACAAAATTTTCTAGCATCTTCATTCCGTGTGAGGAATGGTGCACTTCTGGATGAAATTGAAATCCATAGATTTTTTTATCTTTATTCATCATGCCGGCAATAGAGTAGTTTCCAGTGTTAGCAATTTGGACGAAGCCATTTGGTAATTGTTCAACATGATCACCATGACTCATCCAGACTGTGGTAGGAGATTTTATATTTTCAAAAATAGGGGAGTCAGATAGATTTAACTCAGCTACGCCATATTCCCGAGAGGAACCAGATTCTACACTTCCTCCAAAATGGTCAGCAATTAGTTGATGACCATAACAAAGGCCTAATATAGGCAAGCCAGAGCCAAAAATTTGTTTGTCAATATTGAGTTTTGGTTCCCTCACAATGCTTCTTGGTCCTCCAGACAAGATTACCCCTAAGGTATTTTTTAGTTCAGATAGAGCCACATCATTAGAGAAGATTTCTGATTTTATCCCTAACTCTCTAATTCTCCGAGCAATAAGGTGAGTATATTGGGAGCCAAAGTCTAGAATGGCGATAAAGTTGTTTGACATAGAGAGTTTAAAGTGATAAAAAGTAAGTATAATATAGCATAGAAATTTGAAATTTGAAATTTGAAATTCAAAAATATGTTTAATCAGTTCCAAGAAACCCTCACATTTGACGACGTGCTCCTCGTTCCCCAGGAGTCCAGTATCCTGCCAAAGGATGCTGTTTTGAAAAGTAAGCTAACAAATTCAATTAGTTTGAATTTGCCTTTTATAAGTGCCCCGATGGACACTGTGACAGAATCAAAAATGGCTATTGCTATGGCTTTGACTGGGGGGATCGGCATTATTCATAAAAATTTACCAATTGATATCCAAGCTAAGAACGTGCGTGTTGTCAAAAGATTTGAAAATGGTTTTATTGAAGATCCTGTCGTTGTTCACCCAGAAGACAAGATCCAAAAAATAATTGATCTAAGAAGAGATTTAGGATTCAAAAAGACTCCAGTTGTTGATGCCAAAGGAATTCTGGTTGGGTTTATTAGTGATGTTGATTATTTTATTCCTGATGATGCTGATCTTTTGGTAAAAGATAGAATGATTTGGACAAAAGATATGATCATTGCGAGAGAAGATATTAGTCTAGGCGAAGCCCACATGATGATCAGGGAAAATAGATTACGGACTTTATGTATTGTAGATAGCATTGGCAAATTGGTGAGCATGGTAACCAGAAAGGACATTGAAAAAAATCATAATTTTCCAAACTCTGCTAAAGATGAAAACAAACAACTTCGTGTTGGTGCAGCGGTCGGCATTGGGGTTAATGGAATAGAGAGAGCCGAAGTGCTTATTGCTGCAGGTGTTGATGTTTTGGTCGTTGACACTGCCCATGGCCATTCTACTGGAGTGATCAATACTGTTCGAGATATTAAGTCAAGGTTTCCAGAGCAACAAATCATTGCTGGTAATATTGCCAGTGCCGAAGCAGCACAGGCTTTGATTTTGGCAGGAGCAGATGCTCTTAAAGTTGGAATTGGGCCAGGTTCAATATGCACAACACGGATTGTTGCTGGTATTGGTGTACCACAGCTCTCGGCTATTATGGAAGTAGTGAAAGGAGTTTATAGATCTGAGCGTAAAGTAACAATAATAGCTGACGGCGGAATCAAGACTTCCGGAGATGTTACAAAAGCATTGGCTGCTGGAGCAGACACAGTGATGATGGGCAACATGTTTGCTGGGACAGATGAGTCACCTGGTCGGGTAGAATTTATTGACGGTCGAATGTTCAAGCTTTATAGAGGTATGGGCAGTATAGAAGCAATGGAATACGGCAGTAAAGATCGTTATGGTCAGGCCGATATCAATCAAAAAAATAAGTTTGTTCCAGAGGGAGTAAGTGGGCGTGTGGCTTACAAAGGCCCTATCGATCGAATTCTCTATCAGTTGACTGGCGGATTACAGAGTGGTATGGGTTACAACGGTGCACAAACAATTGAAGATTTACAAGCGAAGGCTCATTTTATAAAGATTTCTGGAGCAGGATTAAAAGAAAGTCATCCTCATGATCTTCGAGGATTTGATAATGCTCCGAATTATAAGCGTGAATAAACATTGATTGAGAATGATTAAAGCAGAACAATTATTTTGAATTATAAAACTACTAAAATAGATTTTTTAATCTGCATAAATCAATCTAAATCAATGTTTAAAACATCTCATCCCCGTAAACACCATCGCAATCCCATGTTCATTGCAGGCGTCAATTACTTCCCCATCTTTTATAGATCCGCCTGGTTGGATAATAGCTTTGATCCCAGCTTTGGCTGCCTCATCGATATTATCTCGAAAAGGGAAGAATGCGTCAGAAGCGAGGATTGATCCAGCGGTTTTTTCTCCTGCTTTTGTAATTGCCAGTTTTACTGCATCTACACGTGATACTTGCCCCATACCAATGCCTGTTGTAGTATTATTTTTGGCGAGTAAGATCCCATTTGATTTTATATGTTTCAAAACTTTCCATGCAAATAACATAGTGTCTATTTCTTCATCAGTTGGTTTTTTTTCTGTTGGGAATTGAAGGTCGTCTTTTTGTATGATTTGTTGATCAACATCTTGAACCAAGAGGCCACCGTCTATATATTTTAATTCCTGCCAGTCAGGTCTAAAGGATTGAGTTACATTGTTTAAAGCAAGAACTCTCATATTTTTCTTTTTTGCTAATACTTCTAGAGCATTTGTATCATAATCTGGTGCTAAGACAATCTCGGCATAGACACGGACAATTTCGTCAGCAATCTCTTTTGTGCAGGTTCTGTTGATAGCAATAATTCCACCAAAAGCAGAAAGTGAATCTGCTGAATAAGCTCGTTTGAATACATTGAGCATGTCTGTGCCTGTTGCCACGCCACAGGGATTAGCATGTTTCACTACTACACAAGTCGGCTCTGCAAATTCTTTTAGTGTTGCAAGTGCACCGTCCGCATCACCGAGGTTATTGTAAGAAAGTTCTTTGCCTTGAATAATGTTAGCGTTCAATAAATTGTGATCGACATTATTTATTTTATGATATACAGTTCCTTCTTGATGCGGGTTTTCTCCATAACGGAGTGTGTATGATTTTTTGTATGTAAGTGTCAGATCTTCTGGAAATTTTTCTTTGGTAAAATAATTGGCAATAATCGCATCATATTGTGCGGTGTGACGAAATGCTTTGGCTTGTAAGTTTGATCTAGTGGCAAAAGTTATTCCGCCATTTGAAATTTCTTTTAGGAGTGAAGTGTAATCATCTGGATCAATAACAACAGAGACCCAGCCGACATTTTTTCCTGCACTTCTGATCATACTTGGTCCGCCAATATCAATATTTTCAATTGCTATTTCTTTGGTCACGTCTGGCTTGGAAATTGTTTCGGCAAAAGGATAAAGATTGCAGACGACGAGATCAATCCATTTTATATGATTATCTTCTGCTTCTTTTGCATGCTCATCACGGAGTCCCAATATACCCCCGTGAACAAGAGGGTGGAGAGTTTTGACGCGCCCGTGCATTATTTCTGGAAAACCAGTAAAGTCTGTTATTTCGATCGCTGGAATATTTGCTCCCTGCAATTTTTTGAATGTTCCTCCTGTTGAAATTATTTCTACACCGTGTTCCTGGAGTTTTTGAGCTAGTTCAACTATGCCGGATTTGTTGGATACGGAGATCAGAGCTCGTTTTGGTTGGACAATATTTGTATTCATAAGAATAATTTAATTACTTCCACAAAAGCCTTTCCCTCCAACTTCTGTACTTTATTTTTCAAACTCTCTACCGTCTCATCAAGATCTACACTACATTTTTTTTGTAAAATAATTTCTCCAGTGTCGACTCCTTCATCGACATAATGAATCGTACATCCCGTCTCAGTTTCTCCAGCCTTTAATATTTCTTCATGCACATTGGTATCCATACCGCCAGAAAATTTTGGCAAAAGTGAAGGATGAACATTGAGTATTTTTTTGTGGTAATTTCGAACAAAAGTAGGGGAGAGGATACGCATCCAGCCGATAAGGAGAATTAGATCGATTTTTTTGTTATACATTTCGTTTAATATTTTTTTGTCGTAATCTTTTCGTGACTCTTGCTTAAACTTTTCTATATAAACTGCAAGGATGTTGTGTTTTCTCGCACGTTCTAAAATATGAGCATCATTTTTATCGCTGATCACTATTTCAATTTTAGCGTCAAGCTCACCAGATTCTATGGCATCTATGATTGTTTGGAGATCTGTTCCTTTTGTAGAACCGAGGACAGCGAGACTTATCATATACGGTATCAATAATAATTTTTTATGTTGTTAACGTTGTTTTATTATTTTTTTGTGTGAGAAAATAGACGCCCACTAAGATGGGTATAAGACTGAGAAATTGTTGTATCGTTGGAATTTCTGCTAATAAAAAATAAACTATAAAAAGCCACCCCAATGATGAGGTGTTATTTTAACATGGGGCGATACGCTTTTTTCACCAGTGCATCTTTCCATTGTTTTGTGCATGTAATGATTATGGCAAAAAATAAGGAAGAGATAAGAGTGCTAAGAGCGAGCGCATATAGTGGTGAAAGATATCTTATTGTAATAATAGTTATAACAGGAAACCATGCCCATAAAAATGCTTCGCCAAAAATAAAATATTCTCCTTGTTTTTCTGTAGAAAGTTTTTTCATAAGTTATTGACCATCTCAATTTTTTTTCGAATTAATTTTTCTGTTCCAATATCTTTTCTATGAAATAAAGGGCCTTTGATACGACAAATTTCTTCCTCAGCAATCCGCTCTGCTTCTTCTAGATTATCTCCAATACCTACCACTGCAATCGTCCGAGAACCTGTTTCGTATAGTCCATCTTCACGTGCATCAACTGACGCATAGTACAGACAATTTTTGTCGTGTACTGCTGAAGTATCTATTTTTTGGTTTTTAACAGGATTGTCTGGGTAGCCGTTTGGGACAGCGTATTTACAGACAGTAGCTTTGTTGATAAATTCTACATTTATTTTGTCTAAATTTCCTGAAATAATAGCCTGACAAATAGTTACAAAATCAGTTTTCAAAATTGGCAAAATATTTTCACATTCAGGATCACCAAAGCGAGCATTGTACTCAATTAATTTTACACCATTTTTGGTAATCATAAAACCGCCATAGAGAATTCCTTTGAAACCTTCACTAAATTTTCCGTATAAAGCTCTTGCTGTGGATGTATTTATTTCATGTGCTTGTTTGATATCCTCATCAGTTAGAAAAGGTAGTTTGTGATTATTGTCAGAATAACTTCCCATGCCACCAGTATTTGAACCTTGGTCGTCAACAAAGGTACGTTTGTGATCTTGGACTGCTGGCATGTGTGCCAGATTTTCACCATCACAAAAACTCATCAGTGAAAATTCTTGGCCAACAAATTTTTCTTCAATTACAAAAGAACACCCGATATTAATTAATTCCTGACAATATTCAAAAGCTTCTTCATAACTATGTAGGTGATCACCAGAAACTTTGACACCTTTCCCTCCCATAAGCCCGTCCGCTTTAATAACATAAAGCTGATTGAGCTCAGTCAAGAATTCTCGCACTCCTTTTAAATTATTAAAATATTTAAACTTTGGTTCACCAGGAATATAAAACTCTTTGAGTAAATTTCTGGTAAATGATTTGCTTGTCTCGAGTTGAGCCAATTGTTTTGTCGGACCAACTGCAGGAATATTAATTTTTTTTAGTTCATCTACTATCCCAACTTCGAGCGGGGCTTCTGGACCGACAATAGCAAAGTCAATATTTTTTTTTCTAGCAAAATTTGTGATAGCACGGATGTCAGTAATACTACCAAAATTATACTCGTGGACAAGTTCAAAAATGCCCGGATTTCTACTTGATCCAAAGCAAAAAATATTTGTCTCTTGTGGCGAGCGTCTTATAGCTCTGGCAATGGCGTGTTCACGAGCACCAGAGCCAATTAGGAGAATGTTCATAGATATACGAAATTACGAAAGGTACGAAATTTATGAACAATTTTTTCGTATATTTTGTACTGTTCGTATATTCGTACATAATTTAGCATCTCTTACTGTGTTCCTTACTTTTTTCTAATTCTCTAATCTTTTCCTCATCAATATCTCCAGCCACATACCAACCATCGAGATATGGCATGGATGGGCGGTCAATATTGTGCTGGCCTTTTCGAGTGACAGCCTCAACTAAATCTTCGATATCTTGATACATAAGAATGTCGGCATCTATAAATTCTCTAATTTCTTCTACTGTCTTTCCTGTAGCAATTAGTTCTGATCTGGTCGGAATGTCGATGCCATAAAAATCTGGGTAACGAATTGGTGGACAGACTGTTACAAAAAATACTTTTTTTGCACCAGCATTTCTGACTAGTCGAACAATTTCTTTGCTAGTATTACCACGAACAATAGAATCGTCGAGAAGCAGAACATCTTTGCCAGAGATTTCTACTTCTTGAGGAGACAATTTTTGCAGAATAGATTTTTTTCTTTTTTCTTGCCCAGGCATCATGAATGTCCTGCCGACATAAGCATTTTTGTAAATTCCTTCAGAATAGCGCACACCTATTTCATGGGCAAAAGAAAGGGCAGAGGTGTTGGATGAAAAGGGAACTGGAACAACAATATCTGGCTTGATATTTGGATGTTCGTGAAGCCATTTTTTGGCAAGATTTTGACCCATCCTGAGTCGAGATTTGTAGACACTGACATTGTTGATCATGGAGTCTGGCCTGGCGAGATAAATATATTCGAAGATACAAGGCGTAAACATTTCTTTACGTAACACCCTGCTTTGCATTTCTCCAAGTTCATTAATATAAATTACTTCTCCTGGTTGAACATTGCCACAAAATTTAAAACCAAGAGGGTAGTACATGGTATTTTCTGAAGAAAAAATATAATCTGTAGTGCCATCTTTATTTCCTCTAATCCCGCAAACCATAGGGCGGATACCATGAGGATCTCGAAAAGCGATCATTCCTTTGCCAGCAATATTGCCAATAACAGAATAGGCACCTTTACAGCGTTCAAATACAGTGTCTACTGCATGACATATTTTTTCAAAAAAGTCATGGCCATTATCATCTTGCTTGTACATTTCTTTGGCAAAGATATGCATGATCAATTCTAGATCAGAAGTGGAATTGCAATAACAATTTCCATTTTTTTCAAGTTGTTTTTTGAGTTCTTTATAATTTGTTAGGTCACCATTATGGACCATGGCAATTCCGTAAGGGGCAAAAAGAGTCATTGGTTGAGCATTTTCCACGCTGATTGTTGTGCCAGCTGTTGGATAGCGAACATGTCCAATGCCACAATTACCAACCAATCTTTGCATGTTGTGTTCATCAAAAACATCTCGCACCAGACCAAGCCCTTTTTTTAGATGAAATCTTTCGTCATAAGTCAAAATACCTGCTGCATCTTGGCCACGGTGTTGGAGATGGATGAGCCCATCATAAAGTTCTTGGGCTACTGGTTTGTGAGAAAATATTCCGAGAATGCCACACATAATTTTTTAATTTTAAATTAAACTTGTCAGCTTACCTGCTAATCCAGTATACGTTTCTGGAGTCAGATTACGTAGTTTATTGTTTTCATCTTCCGGCAAATCAAGGTTACTAACAAACTCTCTGATTTTTTCAAGAGTCATCTCTTCACCTTGGGTTAGTTTTTTTAATTTTTCGTATGGCTTTTCAATACCAACTTTTCTCATGATCGTCTGGATGGCTTCGGCCAATACTTCTGGATGGTCATTTAATTCTTTTTCTAATTTTTCTCTGTTGACTGTTAATCTGGACAAACCATTTAAAATATTTTTGTAGGCGAGAACAGAGTGGGCAAGTGGGACTCCTTGATTACGGAGGACTGTACTGTCTGTCAGATCACGTTGCATTCTTGAGATTGGTAGCTTGTTGGCCAGATGGTCCAAGTAAGCATTGGCAATGCCTAGATTTCCTTCGGCATTTTCAAATTGAATTGGGTTAATTTTGTGAGGCATGGTACTAGAACCGACTTCACCCTCTTTTCTTTTTTGGTCGAGTATACCACGACTGACATAGCTCCAAATATCTCGACAAAAATCAATCAAAATATTATTTATTCTAATAATATTGTGGTAGCTTTCGGCTAATGAATCATGAGGTTCAATTTGAATAGTAATTAGGTTGGGATCCAAACCAAATTTGGAGATAAATTTTTTACTAAACAGAATCCAATCTACTTCTGGATAAGCAATTTGGTGAGCTGCCCAGGTACCAGTGGCACCTCCAAATTTGCCTAAGAATTTTTGATTTTTAATTTGCTCGATCTGTCTGTTTAGTCTGTGTGCAAAGACAGCAAATTCTTTGCCAACTGTTGAGGGAGTAGCAGATTGTCCATGAGTAAGAGAAAGCATTGGAATATTTTTATTTTCTTCTGCTAATTGCTTTAATTGTTTATAAACATCTAGAATAAGTGGGCGATAGATTTCGGAAAAAGCATCATACCACATGAGGCTGTAGGCTAGATTATTGGCATCTTCAGATGTGAGGGCAAAGTGTATAAATTCTGTATATTGTGAGAGATTTAATTCTTGCAATTTTTTTTTGAGAAAATATTCTACGGCTTTGAGATCATGATTAGTGGTTTGTTCTATCTCTTTTATTTTTCTAGCATCTTGTTCAGAAAAATTACGATAAATTATCCTCAACGCTTCTTGTGTTTCTGAACTTATCGCTGGGATCTCTTTGGTCTCTGGAAGTAGTGACAGATCAATTAAATATTCTACTTCTATCACAAGACGATAGCGGATTAGAGCCATTTCGGAAAAATAACTGGACAACTCAGACAGTTTGTCGTAGTAGCGCCCATCGATGGGAGAGATAGAGTACAATTGATTCATAATGGTAGCTGTCATTCTGAATTTATTTCAGGATGACAGCGGTAGATATACTATGCCAAATGTTGAATTCTTTTTATTGCCAGAGCCACGTTGCTTGGTTCTAGAATAGTCATAACAGGGACGTTATTTGGCATCTGGAGAGTTGAGTTGATATTGACCATCATATCAAGCTTGTCTGCAAATGGCGGACAAGCAATGACAGGCTTGTCAGAATTGCCAGCCATGAATCCAGACAAAGCATTGGATCTGCCAGCGATCGTAATGTAGATGACTGGTTGATTTTGGTATTTTTCAATTAGTTCCAAACCTTTTTTGGCGTCCTTATGAGCTGAGGCGATATGCTGAACGTATTGAATACCAAATTTGTTCAATTCTTCGGTGATCTTTTTGGCATGATTTTCATCTTTTTCTGAACCTAGTATGAGGACTGCCATGACGTTATTTGTAGATTTTGGTTTATCTATGGTTGTAATATTTTCATTATTTTGTTTAGCGAGACGATGGATGGTGTTGTTGTATTGGGGGCTGGCTTCCCAAGGTCGTCCCTCTTGATTAGTTGCTCTCATCGTTGGGAGTGGCTCATGTTTGTAATGCACTTCAGTATTTTCTGGTTTATTATTTCTCTCAAGATATTTTTCACAGTTGCGATTGATGCGTTCGCTAATATTTTTTTCTGCGGGAAATTCAAATTTTAATCCAGTAATCATTTCATACAGTTTGATATATCTAGCTGACAATTCTACGATCAATTCTTCTGGTGCGGGAGGAAGCACAGGATCATTGTAGGGATCACAGTTATCTTTGAACCAGAGACGCAAAAATTCTTTGTCAATATTTTCTGGTTCTAGACCATTCTGGAATCTTTCTATATAACTGTTGGCGATCCAATACCTGCTAGAGTCTGGTGTATGGATTTCATCAATCAATATTATTTTGCCGTCTTTGTTACGTCCAAATTCATACTTTGTGTCGACCAAAATTAGACCATTTTTTTGAGCTTCGGCTTGTCCAAAACTGAAAAGTTCTAGTGCTTTACCGCTGACATAATTCCAATCTTCTTTGGTCATGAGACCTTCATTGATGATTTCTTCGGCACTAATGTTGCGATCGTGTTCATCTGATTTTGTAGTCGGGGTGATAATGATTCTTTCTAACTTTTGATTTTTTTGCAGGCCATCTGGTAGAATATTGCCACAAAAATTTCGGACACCTTTGTTATAGTTTAGCCAAGCAGAAGTGTTGGTAGCACCAGTAATATATCCTCGAACGATAAATTCTATAGGGAAGACAGTGCATTTTTTGGAGATAATCACATTTGGATCTGGAATTTCAATAAGATGATTGGGGATAATGTGAGCAGTGCGTTTGAACCACCAAGCACTAGTCAAGTTTAAAACCTGTCCTTTAAAAGGAATAGTAGTGAGGACGCGTTCAAAAGCACTTTGGCGGTCTGTAGTAATTAGAATTACTTTGTCTTCTAGTTCATAACGGTCACGTACTTTACCAATCTTTTTTTCTCCGATTTTTAGATTAGTTTCAGATAGACAGTTGTTGACATTTTCTGTGATGGTTTGTTTGTAATTCATATTTTTTGTGATTTAAATAATACTAATATACCAATCTATTCTAATGATACTAATAGATACTAATATTTTGTAACAAAATTCGTATGCATTAGTATATTAGTATCACATTTTATTTTAAATTAACTTTACCTCTTGCTTCACTTCCACTACTTTACCAATTTCATAAATTTTGAATTCGTTTTGACCAAACAGGGTATTTCGTACTCTCAATACTTCTTCAGGAGTTATGACTAAGATTAGTCCGATACCCATATTGAAAGCTGTATACATTTCTTGTTCAGAGATATTACCGACTCGTTCTATCAATTTGAAAATAGGCAAGATCGGCCAGCTATCTTTTTTTATCTCCACGCTACAGTTGTCTGGCAAAATACGGGGGATGTTTTCTATAAATCCGCCACCTGTCACATGGACGATTCCCCTCATTTCAATTCCAGCATTGATAATTTTCAAAACAGGATTGGTGTAGTTGAGATGAGGCTCAAGTAATGTTTCTCCAAGACTTTTTTCTAGTTCTGGTAATGACGAATGGACACTGTATCCGCCAATTTCAAACAAGGCCTTTCTAGCTAAAGAATAACCATTGGTGTGTAGACCGCTCGAAGAAAAGCCTAGCAAAACATCTCCAGGCTGAATATTTTTTCCTGTAATTATTTTTTCTTTTTCTACAACACCAGTGACACAGCCGACAATATCGTGTTCACCAGCAGTATAAGTACCTGGCATTTCGGCAGTTTCGCCACCAATCAGTGAGACATTATTTTCTCTGCATCCCTTTACCATACCATCCATAATTTCCGCCATTACAGCATGGTCTAGTTTTTCGTGAGCAACATAGTCGAGGAAAGTGATCGGCACAGCTCCCATGGCGAGAGCATCATTACAGCAGTTGCTGACAACATCTATCCCGACAGTATCGTATTTGTTCATGGCTTTGGCAATGCTCAGCTTGGTACCGACACCATCAATACTCTGGATCAAGATTGGGTGGTTGTAGCTTGAGAGAGCAGACTTAATATCAAATGCTCCACCAAAACCACCAATGCCAGTCAGGACATGCGGTGAGAAAGTGGTTTTTACTTTTTCTTTGATCATCCTGACCGCTTCATTTCCAGCACTGATACTGACTCCAGCTGATTCGTAGGTGAGGGACATAATAAGTTTTTTTGGTTATTTTGACAAATTTTATGGATAAGTACGCTTTTCTATCGGGATAGTATCATATATTTAAATAGATGCAAAGTCCCTTTTTGACAGGATGACAGGATGTGGGTATATTGATAATATAACAAAGCCTACGATACTAACAAGGCTGACAAGGTTCAAGCCTTTATAATGTTTTGGGAGTTACGCTTTATCCAAGTTTAGTGAGCCTTTTGAACATGTTTCACTTTTACCGAAAAATTAGTCCAGACAGAGAAGATTGTTTCAATATCGATACTACATCTGCACTGAATGTCCAGGAGTTGCAAACACTGACCTGGCTTTTGGCTGAGACATTTGAACCAGAGAACTTTTCACAGAGTTCTTTTTTTCTTTCTAACAAAAATAACGTTTTAGAAATCGGACCACGACTTAATTTTGAAACGCCATTTTCTACCAATGCTGTGGCCATTTGTCATTCTTGTGGACTGGGTAAAATAACAAGAATAGAAAGATCACGACGTTACTTGTTGGCAGAAAATATTGATAGAAAAGAATTTTTGACAAATCATCACGACAAGATGGTAGAGTGCAAGTACACTGAACCATTACAATCTTTTGCTACCAATATTGTGCCTGGACAAGTTGTCGAAATTGATTTGATTGGTGGTGGGGTAGAAAAGTTAGAAAAAATTAATAAAGAAATGGGGCTGGGGATGGATGAATGGGATATTAATTTTTATCACAATTTATTCAAAAATGAAATTGGTCGCAATCCTACCAATGTAGAGTGTTTTCAGCTTGGGCAGGCTAATAGTGAACACTCTCGCCACTGGTTTTTTAAAGGACAAATGAATATTGATGGGGAGAAGATGCCTGAGAGCCTCTTTGAAATTATACAGTCTACTCTAAAAGCCAATCCACGAGACAGTGTCATTGCTTTCAAAGATAATTCTAGTGGCATCGAAGGGCAGATCATTAAGACTCTCTTGCCAGAATTTCCTGGCAAGCCCTCACGAACAAAAGAACAAGAATGTCAGTATCATATTATTTTTACAGCCGAGACCCATAATTTTCCTTGTGGAGTTGCTCCTTTTCCTGGTGGAGAGACTGGTACTGGAGGAAGAATTAGAGACACTCATGCTACAGGTCAAGGTTCTTTAGTTGTAGCTGGTACTGCTGGATTTTGTGTTGGCAACTTGAGTTTGTCAGGATATACAATACCAGGTGAAGAAAAATTTGATTTTGAATATCCAAGTAATTTTGCTTCGCCACTTAGAATTTTGATTGAGGAAAGTAGCGGGGCTTATGATTATGCCAATAAATTTGGTGAACCTTGCGTCCAGGGTTTTACCAGAACTTTTGGTACAAAATTATTAGACGGTAGTCGGAGAGAATGGATCAAGCCCATTATGTTCACTGGGGGCATTGGTCAGATTGACAGTCAACATACAGAAAAGGATACGCCAAAGAAAAACATGCTTGTCGTTCAGATTGGTGGTCCAGCTTACAAAATTGGTGCAGGTGGAGGAGCAGCCTCAAGTATGATCCAGGGTGAAAATAAGGAAGAACTAGATTTCAACGCAGTACAAAGAGGAGATGCAGAGATGGAACAAAAGACCAACCGTGTTATTCGAGCCTGTGTCGAGATGGGCGATAAGAATCCGATTTTGAGCATTCATGATCAAGGTGCTGGCGGACCTTGCAATGTTATTACAGAAATAGTTGATCCAGCTGGTGGAGAAATAGATGTAAGAAGAATAAAGGTGGGGGATCAGACCATGTCAGTACTAGAATTATGGAGTGCAGAGTATCAAGAACGCGATGCTCTTCTGATTTCTACTGGTCGTATTTATCAATTTCAACAAATTTGTCTACGAGAAAAAGTAAATTGTGAAGTCTTGGGAGAGATTACCGAGAGCGGAAAGATTGTTCTTATCGATAGCAAAGATAATAGTAAACCAGTTGATCTAGATTTGAAAAAAATATTAGGCAAAATGCCTAAGAAAAAATTTATTTCTGTTCATAAAAATAAAAGATTAGACCCACTTAAACTCCCTGAAGATTTGTCAGTAGCCGAGATGGTAGAGAAAGTTTTTGCTTTACCATCTGTTGGATCAAAAGGATTTTTAGTTCGTAAAGTAGATCGTAGTGTCACTGGTCTCATTGTCCAGCAACAATGTTGTGGGCCATTACAACTTCCAGTGGCTGATGTGGCAGTGATTGCCCAATCCCATTTTAGTCAATCAGGGGGAGCGACAGCTATTGGAGAACAGCCAATCAAGATGTTGGTCAATGCTCCAGCTGGAGCGAGAATGGCTCTCGGAGAGATGTTGACCAACATGGTCTGGGCTAGAGTAAAAAGCATTGATACGATCAAATGTGCGGTCAACTGGATGTGGGCTGCTAAACTCGATGGCGAGGGTGCAGAGCTTTATGATGCGGCTGTAGCTCTCCGTGACCTAATGATGACAGTTGGCATCGGGGCTGATGGTGGTAAAGACAGCCTCTCCATGGCTGCCAAAGCTGGTGAGGAAATCGTTAAAGCTCCTGGGCAGATGGTCGTCTCAGGGTATGCCAGTGTTCCGGATATTAGCAAAGTTATTACTCCGGATTTGAAAAAGCCCGGACAAAGCTCATTATTATTTATTAATTTGTCTGGTGGAAAAAACAGAATGGGGGGCTCGGCTCTAGCACAGGTTTGTGGTCAGATTGGTGACGTGGTTCCTGATGTTGATAATTCCGAATTATTAAAAAATGGTTTTCTAGCCGTTCAAAAATTGATTGATCAAAATCTAATTCTTTCTGGTCATGATAGGAGTGACGGGGGACTCATTACGACGCTATTCGAGATGGCCATGTCTGGCAACTGCGGTTTTGATCTGAAACTTAATGGCAAATATGAGATAATCTCACAATTATTTTCTGAAGAATTAGGATTGGTAATCGAATACAGGAGTGCAGATGAGGTGAAGATAAGTCAAATTTTACAAGAATTTTATCTTCCTTGTGCATTTCTTGGGTTTACCAAAAAAGAAAGAAGATGTCTGATTCGTCATCATGATAAAGTTGTTTTGGATATTGAAACAAACTTGGCTTTACAATGGTGGGAAGCAACCAGCGACAGACTGGAAGAAGAGCAGATTGACGCTAAATTTGCCAGAGAGCAGAGTATTCGTCATGATCGACCATTCGGTCCACAGTACAAACTGAGTTTTCAGCCTGTTGAAACTGCGGAGAAATATTTACAAAATAGTACAAGACCAAAAGTTGCCATTATTCGGGAAGAGGGTAGCAATGGTGATAGGGAAATGACCTCAGCTTTCTATACAGCAGGATTTGAGCCGTGGGATGTGATGATGTCTGATTTGAAAAATGGCTGTATCACACTCGAGCAATTTCGGGGAGTAGCATTTGTGGGAGGGTTTTCTTATGGTGATGTTCTGGACAGTGCGAAAGGTTGGGCAGGAACAATCAGATTTAATACAGATTTACAGAAAATATTTACAGATTTTTATCATCGTTCAGATACTTTTTCACTGGCGGTTTGTAATGGTTGTCAGCTTTCAGCCTTACTTGGCTGGGTACCTGGCAAAGCTATTGATGAGAGCAAACAACCTAGATTTGTCCACAATGCTTCAGGGCGTTTTGAATCTCGCTGGATTCAGATCAAGATTTTGGAGAGTCCTGCGATTATGTTGAAAGGAATGGCTGGGTCTAGTCTGGGAATTTGGGTGGCTCATGGCGAAGGTAGACTACATCTACCAGATCAGCGCATGTTATCTTATATAAAAAATAAGAAATTAGTTCCTTTGGTCTATACTGATGATAGTGGACAGGCTACCAAGAAATACCCTTTCAATCCTAATGGCTCTCCAGCTGGGATTGCCGGAATTTGTTCGCCAGATGGTCGGCACTTGGCGATGATGCCTCATCCAGAGCGAGTCTTCCTCAAGTGGCAATGGCCATGGATGCCAGATGATTTCAAGAAATTAAAAACATCTCCGTGGTTGAAGATGTTTCAGAATGCTAGGGAGTGGTGTGATTAGGTTTGATTCGAATTTACAAATTACATCCAAATTTACGAAAAGTTACAGAACTACAAATTAAGTTTGATTAGAATCTACGAATTTTATCCAAATCCACAAAAAATTACAAATATACAAATAAAAATTGTAGTTTCGTTGATTTCTGTAAATTTGGATTTGTTAGTTGATTAGAATTTAGATTCCGTCCGGGTTCAAAACTCTTTTTGGTGTAATTCTCTCATCTCTAAAATTTACTAAAACGCCAAGCTGTTTGTTAAGGGCTTTTAAATATCTTTGTAGTTGATAATAATCTTCTTTGGTTAAATATCTTTTTGCTTTCGCTTCGATTATAATTTTATCTTCTACTAAAAAATCTACTCTGTTTCTGCCATCTTTTTCTCCTTCAAAGCTAGGTGGTAATATTTTTTCTCTTTCATAATTAATTTTATTTTCTTTTAGTTTGTTTTCCAGAGCATCACAGAATTGTTGTTCATTGCAATATCTTCCTAGTTCATTGTGAATTTCAAAGAGTAGGCCATTTATTTTGTAGCTTAAGTTTTTAAAGATTAGTTTTTCTCCATTTTTATTTATATATGTAGTTCCGTAGTTTTCTGTAGATTCGTATAAAATCTGTGTATTAGAATCATA
>PFPK01000037.1:0-7082 GCA_002793015.1 Candidatus Magasanikbacteria bacterium CG_4_10_14_0_2_um_filter_37_12
TTGCAGGGAAGAGTTTGAGAAACCGTAGGTTTTTCAAAGAATACTTCCTTGATGGATACCCCGTCAGCTTGCTGCGGGGTCGTTCATTAAGTATAAATAAGTATAAAAAAATAAAAAATTTGCTAACATTAGCGAATTTTTTATTTTTTCATTATGTTGGTTTGCTTTTATATACTTACTAAAGTATAATGCTAATATTAATCTGTTAATCCTTAATCGCATAGACCTATGGAAAAAGAAATAACATGTGAAGTGTGCCACAATGCACCTTGCACTTGTGAAACCTCAACAGAGACTCCAGAAGCACCTGCAGCTGAATAATTTCAGCGATATTATAAAAGCACCCCAAAATTGGGGTGTTTTTGTTATCCACAGGGTTTTATAAACATATTGACTAAAGAAACCATTATTTATTATACTAGCAAATATTATTATTAATTTATTAAAATATGGGAAGTTGCAGTGAATGTAGCTCAACACTCTGTGCCACTTGCGGTGGGTGCAGTGAATGTGGAACATGCGATTGTTAGTGTAAATATTTACATTTTAACAAAAGACGTCTAGATCAAGATATGGGCGTCTTTTGTTTTTTGTAACACTTTCTAGATCTTGGCGTCTTCTTATACAGAACCTCCTATTTCTAGGAGGTTATTCATTAAATTCAGCTCTATGCAAATCAGCGTACAGATGGTAAATAGTTGTCGAGCGGCGGCAGATGACTTGTCATATGAAATATAGAACAAAATTAACGTTCAAAATTTATTGGCAACATGTTAAGAAATACAAATATTCTTTGTTGTTTACAGTACTCTTCATAATCATTGGAGATGTTTTTAGTATTATCGCACCGTATTGGTACAAGAAATTTTTTGATGTGTTAGTCGGTAACCCAGAGGTCAGTGAACTTTTTAGTATTATTAAAGTTATTTTTTTCATTGGTTTACTTCATTGGTTTTTCATTCGTGCAGCTGCGTTTACCAACAGTTATTTTCAAACTAGTGTCATGCGTGATTTGGCCAACACTTGTTTTGCTTATTTACACAAACATTCTTTTTCTTTTTTCAACAACAATTTTGTAGGTTCACTTGTGAAGCGAGTGGGTCGTTTTTATTGTTCTTTTGAGGGAGTGGCTGATCGCCTGATTTGGGATCTCCTGCCTATTGTCGTAAACGTTGGTTTGATTATTGTTGTTTTATATACAATTCGACCAATCTTGGGAGTCTCAGTACTTTTGTGGGTGGTTATTTTTTGTACAACCAATTACTTTTTTAGCAAATACAAACTAAAATATGATGTCATCAAAAGTGAGCTTGATACCAAGGCTACTGGTGTCCTGGCTGACACAGTGACCAATCATAGCAATATCAAACTATTTGTTGGCTACAATCGAGAGAGAGACAATTTGGATCTGCTACTAAAAAGCTCCAGAACATGCGTAGATTTACTTGGGATTTATCCAGTGTTTTTGACGCCGCACAATGGCTTTTGATGATTGCTTTAGAGATTGGCCTTATGGTGGTTGCTGTTAAACTGTGGAAAATTGGAATTTTAACTATTGGCGATTTTGTGTTGATCCAAGCCTACATTATGAGGATGTTTGAGAAGTTGTGGGGCTTCGGACGAGTAGTGCGAGATTTTTATGAGCACCTGGCCGATGCTGAGGAGATGACAGAAATATTAGATACTCCGCATGAGATTGTTGATAGTAGAAGGGCAAAGCCTTTGCAAATTAAGAAAGGTAAAATTAATTTTGAGGGTGTTTATTTTTCTTATCATAAGACTAGACAAGTGATTAGTAAGTTCAATTTAGCTATCAAGCCTGGGGAGAAAATTGCCCTTGTAGGTCCTTCTGGAGCCGGCAAGACAACTGTCATTAAGCTGCTTCTACGCCAACACGATGTTACTAGAGGCAAGATATCGATTGATGACCAACTGATCAACCAGATCACTCTAGAGAGCTTGTGGTCAAATATTAGTATGGTTCCACAAGACCCAGTCTTATTTCATCGTACAATTTTAGAAAATATTCGTTATGGAAAGCCAGAAGCCAGTGACGAGGAAGTTGTTTTTGCTGCCAAAGTAGCACATTGTCACGAGTTTATATCTGAATTTTCAGACCAATACAATACTTATGTTGGAGAGCGAGGAGTAAAACTCTCTGGTGGGGAGCGACAAAGAGTTGCCATTGCCAGAGCCGTTCTGCGTAATTCGCCGATACTTGTGCTGGATGAGGCCACTTCTAGTCTTGATTCAGAATCAGAACATCTTATTCAAGACGCCCTTGATTATCTAATGCAAAAGAAGACAGTCATTGTTATTGCTCATCGCTTATCTACTATCATGAAGATGGATAGAATCGCTGTCATTGCTAGGGGCCAAATACTAGAGCAAGGCACTCATAAAGAGCTACTGCGAAAGAAGCAGGGTATTTATAAAAAGCTTTGGGACCGTCAAGTAGGTGGTTTTGTTGCTTGATTAACATTGATTACACAGATTCCGATGCCTGCCTGTCGACAAACAGAGATCTCACTGATTCTAAACCTTTTATGCAGTCTGGGAGAGGTTTTCTTGAATGGTTTTCTTGAATATTGACAAGTCAATTTTGGGGTGGTATAATGTGTCTACAATTAAGTTATTAATTGTGAATAAAGGTCGTTTCAGCTATAACGCAAACAAGCTATATAGCATTACTAAAAAAAGTAGAAAAATTATGAACTATCAATCAGATCGTCAGATGTTTGATGTCGATATCGACTGTGGAGAATGCGGTACCAAAATTACCCAACTCCCATTCCAACCATCTGGAGACAGGCCTGTCTTTTGTTCAAATTGTCTTAGAGCTAAAAGAAATAATTCCAATGGTGGCGGACAGACTAGACAAAGAACAATGTATGACGTTGATGTGGATTGTGGTGAATGTGGTGTAAAAATCACTCAGCTTCCATTTCAACCATCAGGCGACCGTCCAATCTATTGCTTTGAATGCAATAAAAATCGTAGAGGATAATAACTCTCAAAAATTATAAAATCCCGAATTAATTTCGGGATTTTTTTTATTTTGTAAGGCTTTTTATCTTGTTGTGAAAGAATATTACTCACCAGTAATAAGGCAGGCTACTACCCCATCTACTAACCAACCAGATTGTAAGGCTTTTTGTAGTCCAACAATAGAAAGAGCACTGTTTGGAGAAATTACTATCTTGGTTGTTCTTTTAACTAGATCTATGGCATTTGTGATGTCATTGTTATCTGCGATCCATCCAGAGCCATTGGTAGATTTGATAACTTTAATAACTTCTTTTTTACGATGGGCCACATTGTCCACTATTGCTCCAGCTAATGAATCTGCATTCTTTTTTCTCTCAGGGTGAAATTCTTCAGCAATCGGGTGGCAAAAAGTTGTTTGAACGATGTGAACTTCGATGGTATTTGTTAATTTGGAAAATTTTGTTCCTAGGGCTTGAGCCGTAGTGCCACTAGAAGTGGGAATGAAGACTGCTTTTAGGTTTGGTATTTTTTTTAATTCTTTCGCCAGTTCAGTGTATCCTTCTAGAGCCAGAGGATCAGTGGATTGGCGTAGATTTTTTGCTTTGTTTTCTTTATCTAATTGGAAGGCTGTCTGCTTTGGTTTTTCTACTTGCTTTATCTCAATCTTCTTGTCCTTTATTTCCTTATGTAGTCTCTCCAATTTTTTGCTTGGTATTTTCATACCCACCAAAACTTGAAGATTTAACATATTTTCAGGATTATTTTTATTGTGGCTGTTGATTGCTAGTATGGACGCAAGAGCAGCATTACCTGAAGAAGAAATACAAAAGTCTACGATGTTGTCATACTTGAAGTAGTACTTGATCATTTGGGGAATAGATCTTCCTTTGTGTGATCCATATTTATGGAGATCTTCACGTTTCAGATAAATGTTTTGTACACCTAAGGCATTCGCCAGAGCTGGATAGGATTGTTGGGGAGTTTTCATACTTTCACTTTAACACTTGAGCACTGTAACACTTGAGCACTATAACATCTTTGGAATCAAAATATCCTATTTTGATATTAAAGTGTTCAGGTGTTTAAGTGAAATGGTGTCGTTTATATATATTTGACGTTATAAGAGTTTTCTGCTATCATGCAGATGATTCACTTACTAAAAGATAACATTATGAAACTAACTTGTCCAGAATGTAAAAATGACGTTGATTTGACTTCTTACCTTGATTTGAAAGAAAACAAAATCGTGGAGTGCGGAATGTGCGGAATCACTCTTCTCGTTATTAGTATTTCAGACGATGGAGAAGTGAGCACCGAGATTGTGGATGAAGGAAAATAATTTAATATTTATGTTTTTTAAGAAACAAGAAATTGTCTGGGTACTATTACGTATAGGAATGGGTTGGATTTTTTTATGGGCTTTTTTTGATAAATTGTTTGGTCTTGGATTTGGTACTGCATCAGATCAATCTTGGCTTGATGGGGTATCGCCAACCGCTGGATTTTTAAAGTTTGGAACACATGGACCTTTTGCTGGGATATTTCAATCTTTAACAAGCAATTTTTTTGTGGAATGGCTATTTATGGTTGGTCTTCTGTTGATCGGATTGTCTCTAATCTTGGGAATTGGTATGAAAATTGCAAGTTACAGTGGTTCACTTTTATTATTTCTTATGTGGTTAGCCACTTTTCCTCCAAAGAATAATCCAATTATTGATCAGCATCTTGTGTATATTTGCGTTCTCATTGTACTTACTCAAAACAGTTCTAGTAAAAAATTTAGTTTGGATAAATGGTGGGGGAGACAGAAAATCGTCCAGAAGTTTTCTGTTCTTCGTTAGTCTTGTAGTTTTTTTACCAGCTCCTCAATCATCCCTCGAAATCCATGACTTCCCAGAAAGGCGACACAATCACCTTTTTTTGTTTGTGTAAAAAGTAGTTGAATTAGTTCATTATCGTCTTCAATGTACCGTACATCTGGATGGGAGGATGCGATCACTTTGGCAAGCTCTGCGCCGTCTAATGGAGCTTGCATATTTGGATCTTGTTTTATTTTACTGAGACGAGGAATAATCACTGTGTTAGCATAAACAAATTTTCCTTCATAGCCTGGAATAGAGCTTGGTAATCTGTTTCCGCTATTAGGCTCATAGACAGCATAAATATTTCCTGGATAAATATCTTTCAAACTGCGTAAGGTTGCTTCGGCTTTTTTGGGAGAATGAGCTATATCATCAAAGATCGCAATGTCACCAGCAAGCCGTCGTTCCAATCTTCTTTTCACACCAGCAAATGATTCAATTGATTTGATTATAATCTCTGCGTCAACACCAAGCTGATGAGCCATGGCGAAGCATCCAGTTAAGTTATCTGGAGTGTAATCCCCAAGAGTCGAAGTTTTTAGGTTATAGGTGGTTATAGGTTTTAGGTTTTTGTTTTTCTGTCTTAGCACAACATCAAATATAGTACCTGTCTTTGTTGTTTGAATATTTGTGTATTGATAATTATTGTCTTTGGTTTTGCCGTATGAAACAATTTGACAATTTGACAATTTGACAATTTGTTGATGTTGTTTGGAGACTTTTGCTGAGAGGACTAAGAGTCCATTTCTTGGTAAATCTCTGATAAGTTTTTCAAAAGCATATACATATGATTGTTCGGTCGGGTAAACATCGGCATGATCCCAGACTACGGATGTCAAAAGCAAATGTGTAGGGGAGTAATGAGCAAACTTTGGTCTGTCATCCCAGCGGGCTGTCTTGTATTCGTCACCTTCTAGGATAGAGATGTCTGAATCAGTAAAATTGGCTGAAGATAAATCATTCAAGCTAATGCCACCAAACATATAGCTTGGATTTTTGTCAGCCTGTTTCAGAATCCAAGTGAGAAGGGTAGTGGTAGTAGACTTGCCGTATGTGCCAGCACAAACTATGGAAGTGTCTTTGACAATTTGTTCGGCTACTGCTTCTGGGTATGATTTGTAGGGAATATTATTTTCTTGTACATAGAGCCACTCTGGATTTGTTGAGCTGGCAACATTGCCGACAATTATCAAATTTGGATTTCCATCAGCGATCATTTTTTCTGGATGCCAGCCAGGGTAAAATTTAATGCCAGCATCTTTGAGATGCGTTGAGACAGGTGGATAAAAGCCCTTGTCACTTCCTGTTACTTTGTATCCTTTTTTTTGATATGCCAAAGCAAGTGCAGACATGGCTACTCCGCAGATGCCGATGAAGTGGATGTGTTTTTTCATATTGTATCTTTCTTATCTATGATGCTTCATATACCCAATCCAGAATAGTCGTTTGTATGATCGATTGTTCATGCGAGTATAGCTTTCTTTTTTTGAGAGTTCAAGTATCTCAAAGTGGGGAGTGTAGAGGTTAATAATTTCTTGCCGAGTAAACACTTTTTCTACAAGTTCAATCTTTTTCATAATGTACGTATGTTTTTCCGGACCGGGGGATTGTTTGAGGAGATTTTTGGCATTTTTGTCGCCGTCAAGGCACAGTGTTTTCAAGAAAAAGAATCCACCGGGTTTGAGTGTGCGATGAAGCTCTTGCGTATATACTTCTCGCTCTGCTTCATTGAGAGAATTTGAGCTGGTCACATCGATTGCTATGTCAAAGGAGTTTTCAGGAAAACGAAATGTGTCGCCAAAACTACCAAGGGTATATTTGACTTGCACATTTTTTTTCTGAGCTTCATGTTGTGCGACTCTTAGTGCGGTCTCAGATATTTCAATTCCGGATACTTCTGCTCCCATTGTTGCCAGATAGTTGGCATTGCGACCATTTCCGGAACCAATGTCCAAGATGGTCGGCTTGTCTTCCAGACGCGCACTGTGTTTTTTGCGGAGGTATCTAAAAAAATTCAGAGTATCTTTTTGGGGTTTGTCTGTTGGTGCCAACAGTTTTGGTTGGCGGTATTCTTTTTCCCAGATGGTGCCTTGGGGCATAGAAAAAATATGTTACAATTTGCTATATGTCACAGAGCCACCGTGTAACCGAATGAATACTTTTTGCTCCCAATCCAATCTGGCTCCAGAAAAATCAATACTGCTACAGTCATCCGGTAATATCGCCTCACGC
>PFPK01000037.1:7125-18665 GCA_002793015.1 Candidatus Magasanikbacteria bacterium CG_4_10_14_0_2_um_filter_37_12
GCAAATACACCTCACGCAAATCTGCCCCACGCAAATCCACCTCACGCAAATCTGCCCCATGCAAATCTGTCCCACACAAACTCGCCTCACGCAAATCTGCCCCACGCAAATCCACATTTCTCATGTTGAAGTCGGAAAGGTTTCTGTATTGTAAATCTGCTCCACCTAAGTAAAAGTGTGAAACATCAAGCAATGGTTTGTTTTCCGGTTCGTCCCAATAACTGCTCTTCCTGTCTAGTGTTATTAGTATGAGAGTCTTTCCGAGTTCTGCTATCTCTTTGCGATATGCATTTTTAGTTTCAGACTCAGACTTTGTGGTTTTTTCTTGTCTATCTGATTCAAATATCGCTTTCCCATGCTCTCGCGCGTATGTATAGAGCACCAATCTTGTGGTGTATAGTCGCTCTTTGAGATCGGCAAACTCTGTTTTGAGTTTTTCACGGTTTTTTTGCCTTCTTGCCTCGAGTGTTTTTTTCACTGCTCTAATTTTTGAAAATATGTCCATCATACGTTGCAGTGCTGTGCTGGGAAGACGTGTTTCTATATTTTTAATATCGTCCTGCGATTCCTTCCGTTTTTTATCCTCCAACAATGCGTCAAATCGTGTGTTCATACCATCGACCAAGAGTCGCAGTTTGTTGGTAAAGAAAATGTGTACTTCTTCGTGTGTTTTGTTCATTCCCGATGCTATGTTTGTGAGGTTTTCAGTATTGAAAAGGTAGCTTTTGAGAAGAATCTCTACAAATTGTCCCCACCCATCCCATTGCAACGCCTCTTTACTTGTTGGTTTTTTTAGTAGTCGCAGTCCTGTGTCGAGGATCTCTTTTTTACCTTCGTCTTTTATATCTGCCACCAATTTCTCTCTCTGAAGATCAAATACCATATCTTCGACGCTCTGTTGCACCTCTACATCAAGCCTTCCATATATTGCTTCCAGTGCGTTCTGTTCTTCTGTTCGGACAGTGCTATTCTCATGACTTAGTCGGTCTCTTGACAGACCAATGGCAATTGCCAGTGTGTTGGGCAGTTTTTCCATCATTTCTCCTTTACGCTGTTCATCTGTGGCAACGTCAAACACATCATTCGCAGCAGTCGGCTGCCCGATGATATGGCGTAGGAATTGCTGTCCAATTTCGTTTTTTGAAAGTAGTACTATCGCGTCCCAGACTTTCGGCTCTTTGCGCTGTATCCAGCTGAGAGTTGGCGGTTCGTCTATGACTGATTCGTGCTTGTCTTTTTGTGCTGCGACATGCTTGAGCAAGTCTTCGTCAACAAGGAAATGCATGACTGTTTCAAGTGCTTTGGCTGTTTTTTCATCCTGACCGTTCAGATCTTCTTTCATCTGTTCGAGTTCATAGACAAGCAGTAGATTGGCAAGCTCTATATCCTCTATATCATACCATGCCGGATCAAATTCTTCCGGTGGCAGGGGAGCGCGAGTCTCTTTATTCAGTTCTGTTTCAGCACTTTGCAATAGTTCTGCGATACCTTCACCTTGGAGCGCATTGTCTACTTGTTTGAGGAGTGCGGTAAGGCGATTCCACTCAGGATGGGTGTATATCTCGGTGAAGCTCATACCAGCACTGGCATCATTTGAGAGACGTTCATTCAACAGTGCCGCCATGTCTGAAAGTGTACCGATGTCGCGAACAATTGTCGGGATGAGGCGCTCACGTCGCTGTCGCTCTTCGTCATCGATACCTGGTTCAAAGAGCATGGCATTGAGCACGGGAAGCTGAGATGTTATTTCGGAAACATGAAACAAGACATCGTGGATGTGCTCTACGACTTCTTCGGATCTACGTGGCGCTTCGAGCGATCCACCTGTCCCTGGCTGTCTTTCTACTATTCGAGACATATATGTGTGATTATGTATTTTTTGTATTTAATCGTTTTAGCTTCTCTACATCTTGCTTCCATCCCTCACCATCAAACCACTGAAGCCCCGCAAACTGCAATTTGTAGATATCGGTTGGTCTTTGGAATGACCCGAGATAGATGTATTGTTTCCCTGTGTCTTTTGCATACTGCACTGCGCGGATCATCATGCCCATGCCGAGATTGTTGATTTTAGAATTCAGATTGTAGAACGGGTAGGAGTAATGCAGAATGTTCTCTGTTTCCACAGCGATGCAGTAGCCGACGGCATTGTCATCCTTCACTTTGTTCGGGGTATCATAACAAAGTACTCGATTAAAATCATCTCGCTTTTCTGTAAGTAACTCCCTTACCTTATTCGCACTAAACGTACCATCACCAAATTTTGTCTCATAAAAATCTTTTGCAAGTTTCCCTATTTCCCATGAATAATTTCTGTAAGGTATTTTTTCAATTTGTAGTTTTAATTCTTCAGTCTTTCGTAATATACGTCTATTTTCACTCGAAAGTTCGAATTTATTTAGATCAATTCGTACACTTCTCGTTTGATTCATAATACCTTTGCCAACACGTGTAAAAACATAGCCTTCGTTGTAGAGGCTATCAATATTGTCATCAGAAAAGTCAGCAATAGTTTGTTCGTTCCATTTTAGATACATATCAGTTAGTTGAGAGGTGCTAAAGTGCTTTAGTGCTCACGTGCTTGGGTGTTACCACACAGGCATATTGCATAGGGGCTGTATCATATAGATAGCCAAGTGTAATTATTTCCAAAATTTTAAATTTCCATGAACTAGTGTATCCGTTGATTTCTTCAATACTAATAATTTCAAATTGATTGTTTAGAAAAAAAATCATCCAAACTTTTTCTCGTAAAAAATCTTAAGTGTGTTTCATCCAACACACCAGTCGGTTCATAACACCATTGTTTCTTGAAAACAAAGTTAATAAAATTGTCAAAAAAAATGAACATTAGGAATAGAGATAACTATTTTTCCTGTGGCTGTTAATTTTTGTTTTAATTTTTGTAGAAAATCAGCAGGGTCTACAAGATGCTCCAAGATATCATTGCAGACAATGCAATCAAATTTTGCGTCTGGCACGTCTGCTATCACTTCTACCGCATTCCCGCAGATTACTTTATCCAGTCTTGTTTCTGCTTGATTAGTAGCCTTTGGATTCATTTCAATTCCCCAGACAGTAACTTCTTGTCTGGATTTCATAGCCACACCAAAATTGCCTGTTCCACAACCAATTTCCAAAAGTGTCTTGGCTTGAATAGGAATATACGGAAGCATTTCTGAACGAAGTTGTTCGAAGTAGTCTTGTGGTTTTTCTTGTGTAGACATAGTTTAATATAAAGCAATCCAAATTCCCAAAAGAACTGCTGCTGCGTGTATAATCCAAAAACGCATGACAGTCTTCTCCTCACTCCAGCCCCGCAGTTCAAAATGGTGGTGAATTGGAGCCATCTGAAAAATTCTTCTGCCCAGTAAGTGACGGCCAAAGACTTGAATAATCACCGAACCAATCTCTACGTAAAAAATAAAAGCCAGGAATGGCAGGAGGAGCATCTTGTTGATGACAATAGTATTGATTGCTAGTAATGCTCCGAGACCGAGAGACCCGACATCGCCCATCTGGAATCTGGCCGGCTTAATATTAAAATAAGTATAAGTGATAAGAGCCCCGACAGTCGTAGCATTGAGAATAGTTATTTCCTCATAACCAGCGAGCCAACTGAGCAAAGTCAAGGCAGAAAAAGTAATGATAAGAGATCCCCCAGCCAAACCATCCATCCCGTCTGCAAAATTAACAGCATTGGCTGTAAGCATCACAAAGAAAATAATTAAGGGAATAATCCACCAACCGATATTTACGAGACCATCAAAAGGAAGATAAATTTGTTGCCAATGTTCACCGAGTTTGAAATAAATCCACCAAGCAGTCATTGCTCCGGCAATAAATTGTAAAATTAATTTTTCATGTACATGGACTCCTTTGCCAGGGTGACTGCCGAGCCAGAGAGAAGATCTTTTGAAAATAGCCCATGGTAAGGTAATCACAAGCCAGACACGTTGCCTCCACTCTTTGTGTACTCTGATTAGTCTTAAGGTTTGTTTTATTTTTCTATTTCTTCTCTCGTGTCCATAGACATGCATGACATCATCAACACCACCAAGCAGAGCAGCGAGAAGCATGACGGCAATTGGCATCCAGGTGAAGCTTCGCTCCCAATTGAACAGCATTGTCACTACAGCCACAACAATGATTACCAGGAGTCCACCCATGATGGGTACACCAGCCTTGCTCTCTCTCTTGCCAATTGCCATACTGGCATCGAATTCGGAGCGTCTAGTGATTTTGTATTTATACAAAATTTTGGTTAGTAGGGGGGCTAAGAAAAAAGCTAAGACAGATGAAAAAAGACCAAATCCAATGGCCGTTTTCAATAGTTCAAGATATTCTGTGGGAATTTGCATAGTGAATGTATGGTAGCAGAAAAATATGACAAAATCAAGAAATAGTTTTTGACTAGCCTTTTCTTGATTTTTGGGGGTAAATGAGCTATGTTAAGGTAATGATAAATATAATTCTATGAATAATGATGTTCAAGAGATAAAAGATAAGGTAGATGTTGTTGACCTCATAAATGAGTATGTTCAGCTCAAGCCAGCAGGTGTGAACCATAAGGGTCTTTGTCCTTTTCATCATGAGAAGTCTCCTTCTTTTATGGCCAACCGTGAAAGACACAGCTGGCATTGTTTTGGTTGTAGTAAGGGTGGAGACATTTTTACTTTTATTGAAGAAATAGAAGGAATGGAATTTAAGGAAGCTCTGAAGTATTTGGCTGATAAAGCCGGTGTAGTGCTTACTAAAAATTTTTCTGGTGATAATGGCGGCAGTCAGAAAAATAAAATAAAAGAAATCAATCATGAAGCAACAAGATTTTTTCATAATTTTTTATTGAAGATGGCTATCTCTAAGCCAGCCATAGAATATCTGAGCAATAGGGGATTGACTCTGGATACTATTGAAACATGGCAGATTGGTTTTGTAGCTGACCAATGGGATTTGTTGACTCAGTATTTATTGAAAAAAGGATACAGCATTGACGATCTAGTAGCGTCTGGTCTGACTATCAAACGAGATGTTGCCAGTGCACAAAGCGGAAAAGGATTTTATGACAGATTTCGGGGACGAATTATGTTTCCTATTTGGGATGTACATGATAGTGTAGTTGGCTTTACTGGCAGAGTGTTGGTGGAGACTGAACGGAGTGGCGGTAAGTATGTCAACACACCCCAGACAGTTGTGTATGACAAATCAAGAGTTATTTTTGGATTAAACAAAGCCAAGAAAACAATTCGTAGTCAAGATCTAATTGTCATGACCGAAGGGCAGATGGATGTCATTGCTTGTCACCATGCTGGTATGGCTAATGTTGTTGCCAGTAGTGGAACTGCTCTTACTGAACATCAAATAAAACTTCTGAAAAGATATAGTAACAATATCAATATGGCTTTTGACGCTGATGAGGCTGGTGTGAAAGCAGCTAAGCGTGGTATTGATCTAGCACTTCAAGCAGGAATGAATGTCCGGGTGATTCAAATTCCAGATGGAGCAGGTAAAGACCCAGACGAAGTTTTGAAAAAAAATAAACAAGTCTGGTTCACTGCTGTAGAAAATGCCGAAGCTGTGATGGATTGGTATTTCAATCGGGCTTTCAATCAAAAAAATCTTTCAGATCCAAAACAAAAACAAGAAGTTGCCGCTGTGCTACTGAGAGAAATAAAAAATATTCCTTTTGCTGTGGAGCGTGATCATTGGTTGCAAATATTGTCTCAGAGGCTTGGTGTGGATGTGCCTGTGTTACGTGAGGACTTGGTTTATATAAAAAATGAACAAAAAGAAGCACACAGTACACAGTCCACAATTTTAGAAAAACAAAACAACATTCTAGAAAAAAAGACAAAATTTGAGTTGCTTTTTGAGCGCTTCTTGATATTGTTTTTGCGTTATCCTAAAATAAAAATTCCAAATTCCAAATTCCAAATTCCAAACCTATCCACACCATGCCTTCAAACTCTTTACGAATCAATACAAAAGAGCTATACTGAGGGAAATATAGATATCAACTTATTACGTCAAGAATGTCATGTTGATAATAAAGAAAATATTGTCGATATCCTACTCATGCAGGGTGAGTTGGATTTTTCTGATGTAACAGAACAAGAAGGTCAAAAAGAGATTGAAAAAATATTTTTCATGGTACAAAATGAGGCTAATAAGACCAATCGTAAGAATTTGGAATACCAGATAAAACAAGCTGAAAGTGTGGGAGATCAAGAAAATCTAAAAAAGCTTTTGCAAGAATTTCAAGCCCTTTCCTAAATGTTCCAAAAAATTTTATTTATAAAATATTTAATCTCTTTCTCCATGCTGAGGAAAAAGAACAACACAATTCAAAAAGACGTGATAAAAAAGTCCGTCACCAAAAAAACAGTGGAAAAAACTGTTTCTCCTAAAAAAAAGGCTACTCCCCAAAAAAAGCGTTTAGTCTCTACACCAAAGACTCGCTCAAAAAAAACAGGAGCCAAAAAAACAATTTTGCAAAAAAAGAAAGCAGGTACAAATAAAATTATTAATAAAAAAATAGTAAAACAAACTCCTGCTACCAAAAACAAAATTTTTGCCAAAAAGAAAGCTAAAGGCAGAAAATCTTTACTCGAAAAACCAAAAAGAAAAATAGACAAGTTTTCCTCACTTGTTTTTGGTGTTTCACAAAATAATAAAAATAAATCAACGGATTCAGATGATGCTATAGAACAGCCTTCTCAAGAAAAGATGACGGAGCTGATTGAGAAGGGTAGAAGTAGAGGATTTATTACTCATGTCGAAGTGAATGTCGTTTTTCCTAGAGTAGAACATTATATTCCAGTGTATGAGGCATTTCTCGATGTTCTAGACAAACACAGTGTTTCGCTGGTTGATTCTACAGGAAGTCTGCTTGGTAACAAAACACAACAGAGTGAACTTCTTACCCAACTGCAAGGACACCAACCGGATCAGAAAGCTGGTGTGTTTGATTTATCCAAAATTTCTGAAGACTCTATCCAGATGTACTTGCGTGAGATTGGAAAAATTCCATTGCTTACTGCTGATCAAGAAGTCTCGCTCGCCAAGTTGAAAGAACGCGGAGACAATGCGGCTGAAAGAAAAATGATTGAAGCTAATCTTCGTCTAGTAGTTTCTATTGCCAAAAAATTTGTAGGAAAAACATTGTCTCTACTTGATCTTATTCAAGAAGGTAACATTGGACTTTTCAGAGCCGTAAAAAAGTTTGACTACCGCCGTGGTTACAAATTTTCTACTTATGCTACTTGGTGGATTCGTCAAGCTATCACTCGTGCTCTAGCAGACCAGTCTCGGACGATTCGTATTCCAGTCCACATGGTGGAGACCATTAATAGACTAAAACAGCACCAGCGTCGTTTACTGCAAGACCTTGGTCGTGATGCTACGCCCGAAGAGCTGGCAGCAGAAATGCAACAGGACATTGAGAAGGTCAAGCATATTATTAAAATTTCCCAAGATACAGTATCTCTAGAAACTTCGGTAGGGGATGATGATGATGACTCTTCTTTGGCAGACTTTATCAAAGATATCAAGAATGTTAGCCCTGCTCATTCTGCTGGGATACAGCTTCTAAAAGATTATATTCAAGAAGCAATCCGAGATTTGTCACCACGTGAACAAAAAATTCTGGAGATGCGGTTCGGGTTGACTGACGGTGTAACACATACATTGGAAGAAGTAGGCCGTGAGTTCGATGTCACTCGTGAGCGTATTCGTCAGATTGAGGCCAAATCACTAGAAAAAATTCAAGGATTTGATATTATTAATAAGTTGAGAGATTTCTAAACATTGATTTCACAGATTAAAATGCCTGCAGGCATGGCAGGTTTCAGATTAAAATAATATTTTATAGAAAAACATCAGCTGATTGCTGATGTTTTTTATTCACAAAATTAATCTAAAGCAGTATTAGCAAAATCAATGTTATTAAATCCGGCCAAGATCAAGCTTTTTATCTATCTTAATTTCTTCGACGAACTCTGGGGCGTGAGATACAAGGATCATTGCTCCTTTATATTCGTTTATCGCTTTGGCAATGATCGGAAGATGACGGAAATTGATATGGTTTGTTGGTTCGTCAAGAATCAGTAAGCCTGGCTCTTGGAGGACAAATCTGGCATAAACAAGGAGACCTTTTTGCCCTTCAGACAGTGAACCTACTTTATTTTGAAGTACTTTGGAATTGAGAAGAAATCTGGCAGCAGTCTTATAAATTTCTTCGTCGTCTGGTACATCCATCATACTTTCGAGTGCCTTAAAAGCAGTTTGATCAAAATTTAGTCCGGAAAAATCTTGTTTATAGTAAGCTACCCGTACTCCTTCACCAATTGTGATTCCTTCTGTTTGCTCTTCAGCAATTCGTCTCAGCAGAGTACTTTTTCCAATACCATTTGGACCCTTGATAAATAATCTGTTACCATGACGCAGACGAATGTCTATCTCTTTTTCAACAACATTATGATCTTTGAGAATAGAAATTTTATGTATGCTCAAAATTTCATCTTTGTATTCTTGTGCTGGAATTGTGAAAGTAGAAATAGTTTGGTCTTCACGCATCACTTCGACCATGTTTTCTTCGTCATCAGCCACCTCATCTCGTAGTTTGGAAGCGAGTTTGCGCATCTTACCTCCTTTGTTGGAGAAGAAATTGATTTTATCTTTACGATCTTGAATATTTTTTTTCAATTGAGCATTTTTGCGTTCCTCTCTTTCAATTTGAGCGTTGATATCCTCTAACACATCTAGATAATTGCCTTGGTATTGATTAACTTTTTGGGTATAGGCATCGAGATGTAATACACCATCAGTAAAAGAGTTCAAAAAGTAAGTATCGTGAGAAATGACAATCACAGTTTTTTCGTACATGATAAGAAAAGCTGTCAGGTGGCCTATTCCATCGTCATCCAGATTATTTGTTGGCTCGTCTAGAAGGAGGATGTCTGGTTGTTGGATGAGAGCATAGGACAATAAAAGTCTGGCTTGTTGTCCACCAGACGTATCTTTAATTTTTTTATCAAGCGAAATGTGATAATTAACTACGTCTAGAGCATCGGTAATTAGTTTATCGAGGTTATGTTTTTTTTTATCAAAAGCTGTCTCAAAGTATTCTCGGATAGTCATTTCTTTGTACTGATCTTCCATAACTTGTTTGGCAATAGCAATGCTTGCACCCTCAGAAACAATAGCTCGACCACTGACTGGCTTAAGTTCATCAGTAATTAGCTTGAAGATAGTAGATTTGCCTGCACCATTGGGACCCATGATGGTTACTTTGGAATTTCTGCGTAAAGAAAAACTGACTTCAGTCAAGATGGGTTTGTACTCGTCGTAATAAAAGGTGAGATTATCGAAGCGGAGAATGACTTTTTCTTGAGACATAATAATATAGAATAAAAACGGCTGTGCCTGCCTGTCGAAGTTTTAACGTAGACAGGAGTATAGCCATTTTTTGGTGATTTGTCAATTGTAATATGAACAACAGTATTTATTTTAACAAAGAGTTGGCATGCTCCCAATTCACCACATTCCAATATTCCTCCACATATTTGGCTCGCAGATTTTGAAAATCAAGATAATATGCATGTTCCCAGACGTCAAGAGTAAGAAGAGGGGACTTACCTTCGGTCAGAGGAGTCCCAGCATTTGGCATTGGCAGAATTTCTAATTTGCCTTCTTGATTTTGGATCAGCCAGATCCAGCCAGATCCAAATAATGTGGTAGATATCTTGGTGAACTCTGTGCGGAAGTCATCAACAGAACCAAAATCTCTTTGTATTAACTCCTGCAATTTTCCACTAGGATCATTGCCACCAAATGGTAAGATGCTGTCCCAGAAGAAGGAGTGGTTGAAGTGTTGGGCAGAATTGTTGAAGACACCTGTATTGCCAGTCTGGTGAGAAGATTGAATTATTTCCCCCAGAGTTTGGTCGGCTAATTCTGTACCATTAATGGCATCATTGAGTTTGTTGACATAGCCAGCATGATGTTTGTCATGATGAAAATTAAAAGTGTTGGCCGAACAGAAGTTTGGCATGGAATTTTTTGAGAATGGTAAGTCTGGTAGGGTGAACATATAAGTTTATTTTATTATATTTTACCTACCAAATCCACACCTGGCTTAAGAGTCTTACTACCTGGTGTCCACTTGGCTGGACAGACTTCTCCGCCGTGTTCACGAACATACTGAGCAGCTTGTAATTTACGGAGTAGTTCTTCGGCACTGCGACCAATACTGTTGTCGTGAATTTCTAGAGCTTTAATGACGCCATCAGGATCAATGATAAAACTTCCGCGTAATGAAAGGCCTTCATCAGTGATGTATGTGCCAAGATTTTTACAGACTTTACCAGTCGGGTCAGCCCCCATAGGAAAATTTACTTTACCAATGGCAGGGCTATTGTCGTGCCAAGCTTTGTGAGAAAAAGCTGTGTCTGTGCTCATACTGATTACTTCTGCATTCAACTCTTGAAATTTTGTATATAATTCAGCCATTTCCTCTAATTCTGTTGGGCAGACAAAGGTAAAGTCTGCTGGATAAAAAAAGAGAATCAACCACTTTCCTAGATAGTCAGAAAATTTTACCTTGTTAATTTTATTTCCGTGAAATATTTCTATTTCAAAATCTGAGAGATTTTCGCCAATAAGTGGAGAGCGATTTGTCTGGTTTGTATTTTCCATATATTTAAGTTTGAGTTATTATTTGAATAATCTAATAAAATCATACCATTTTTGTATGAATAATCAAGTGGGGATAATTTTTCTAATTTTTTGTATTCATTAAGAAAGTTAAGTGGATGTGGACAAGTACTGCTTGATTATTGATTAGTTTTTGCTATACTCTATTTATAGATCCGTCTTTTTGAGACGGCCTTATTTATTATAATATGTCAGACACACAATATCTCAGTAGAGATAAGTATACTGAACTGGAAAAAGAACTCGTGACTATCAAACATGAAACTATTCCAGAGATAGCCAAGCGCATTGATGAAGCTAAACAGATGGGTGATCTGTCTGAAAATGCCGAATATAATGACGCTAGAGACCAGATGGCTTGGGCTCAAAGCAGGATGAAGGAAATTGAGTCTATTTTGCAAAGTGCCCAAATCATTTCGGATGACGATCTAAAATTTGGCGTTGTTGGGATTGGCTCAACTATTGTTGTTGAGGTAGCGGGTAGAGAGAAGGAATTCACCATAGTTGGTGCTCAAGAAGCAGACCCACTGATTGGTAAAATTTCTAATGAATCTCCTTTGGGAGAAGCTTTTTTAGGTAGAAAAAAAGGAGAAACAGTAGAAGTGGAGGTTCCTGCTGGTGTACAAAAATATACTCTGTTGACAATAAAATAGGAGATTAAGCTTATATTTTTTCAAAGTTCCACCCAATTTTTGGGTGGACTTGTATTTTATGGTCTATTTTGATAAGATTATTGTGTTATTGAACTCATAGTGAGTTTCCACCAAACACCGCTCTAAGATTCATCATCGAATAGGCCAGATACTTAAATCCGTTATGAGTAGCTT
>PFPK01000045.1 GCA_002793015.1 Candidatus Magasanikbacteria bacterium CG_4_10_14_0_2_um_filter_37_12
TTTTCAAAACACGCTGAACGTTTATCATATCTGTAGTTATTTATTTTTAAGATAACTACATTGTAACATTTCTATTTAAAAGGCAACGGGTCTATTGATTTCACTGATGGTTCGCATGTTTTCCATGTAAGTATTGGGATAATTAAACTAATCTGATTGAGTGCCAATGGAATCTATAAAAAACAGTGCAATCAATGTTATGAAACTACCAACTATCAAAATTTCTCAAAAAGCCAATTATATTCCATTTGCGGTGGACGTGGATTTTTTTGAGTTGTTCAAAAAGATACAGCGTCGATTTGATACTTGTTTTTTCTTTGAGTCGCTCGGTGGAGAGAATGGAAGTTCTCGGTATTCACTGATCGGTTTTGATCCAGAGCATATTATTCGAGCAAGAGACAACGATTTTATTTTCGATGATGTTGTTTACAGTGTAGAGAATCCTTATAAGACTTTGCAGGAGATTACTCCTCAGAATGTAATTTCTTATCGGTACAGTGGCGGGCTCATCGGGTATATTAATTATGAAGCGGTAAATTATTTTGAAAGTGAATTATCTTTGCCGACACATCCTGATTTCGATCAGTTTATTTTTGGTGTGTATACAGATGGATTACTGCTCGATAAAATGACAGGCGAGATTTTTTATTTTTATTATGAAAACAATAGACACGAGTTATTTGCTGAATTATTTTCTTCACCAATTGCAGACCCTGGCGTGGTAAAAATTGAATTCCTGGAAGACACGATGACAAAAGAAGAACATAAAATTGTTGTGAATAAAACCAAAGAATATATTGAAGCCGGAAGAGTCTTCCAATGCGAGGTTGGATACAAAAGTAAATACAAAGTGGAGGGAGATACTATGGCTATTTATCAGCGTCTGCGAGAAGTAAATCCTTCCCCATACATGTATTACCTCCAGTTTGGAGAAAAAAGAATCATCGGGGCTAGCCCAGAATTGTTGCTTGAAGTGGTGGACAAAGAAATGGTCACGAGGCCATTGGCAGGGTCTATCCGTCGTGGCAAAGATATCGACGAAGACGTCTCGTTGGCTAGACAATTACTTAATGATAAAAAGGAGCGTGCTGAACACATGATGTTGGTTGATATGCATCGCAATGATATTGGTCGGGTAGCAAAATTTGGAACAGTAAAAGTACGAGAAACTATGGAAATCCGTAAGTTTAGTCATGTTCAGCATATCGAAAGTAGTATTGTGGGTATACTACACAGGGGAGAAGATATGTTTTCTGCTCTTTCTAGTTTGCTACCTGGAGGAGTACTATCTGGTGCCCCCAAGATTGAGGCGATCAAGATTATTACGGAGAATGAGAATGAGCCACGTGGTCCATACGGTGGTGCACTAGGTTATTTTGGTTTTAATGGTGATTGTACATTTGCCATCCCCATTCGTTCTTTGTTCCTGGCAGGTGAGAATGGCTACACACAGACGTGCAGTGGGATAGTCATCGATTCAGAACCAGATAAAGAGTTTGAAGAAATAGCCAGAAAACTTTCGGCTATGAAAATTGTTTTGGAATCATGTGCCAATACTTTATCTAAAAAAAGTATATGAAAATATTACTCATCGACAATTACGATTCCTTTACTTTCAATCTGTACCAAATGGTTGGCAACATTTTTGATAGCATGGGCGAAGTTTTTACTATTGATGTGGTACGTAATGACAAAATAACTCTTGAAGAAATAAAAGAAAGAAAATACGATCGGATTATTATTTCTCCAGGACCTGGAGATCCTGCTGACTCAGCATATTTTGGTATTTGTGGGAAAGTGATTCATGAGATTGGCTTAGCAGTTCCGATTTTTGGAGTCTGTCTCGGGATGCAGGGTATTGCCAACGAGTTTGGCGGAAAAGTCATCCTGGCCGAGAATAAAATGCATGGCAAACTGAGTGAAATTGCCCACGACAAAAAAGGAATCTTTGCAGGCTTGCCACAACAGTTGGAGGTGATGCGTTATCATTCTCTTGTTGTCGAACCACGTAGTCTACCAGATTGTCTAGAGGTGAGCGCTTACACTATTGGTGGCAAACAAGAAATTATGGGGCTACGTCATAAAATATATCCGATCTGTGGCGTGCAGTTTCATCCAGAATCATTTGTGACTGAAGCAGGCGAGAAGATGCTGAGGAATTTTTTATGGTTTGGTGGCCTTTCGGTGTAACCCTACCCCGACCATCTTATATAATTTATAATACTTATGAAATATTATCTCAAAAAAATTACCGACCGAGAAAATTTGACGGAAGAAGAGTCTTATCAAGCGATGAATATTATTGCTAATGGTGAGGCAGATAACGTTGAGACTGGTGCTTTCCTCACAGCTCTAGCGATGAAAGGCGAGACAATAGACGAGATGGTCGGAATGGTGCGAGCTATGCGAGAACACATGGTATCAGTGGATATTGATTATGATACACTCGATACTTGTGGTACTGGAGGTGATGGTGCAAACACGATCAATATCTCTACTATGGTTGCTTTCGTTTGTGCAGTAGCAGGGGTCAAGGTTGCCAAGCATGGTAATCGTTCGGTCAGCTCGAAGTGCGGGAGTTTTGATGTTTTAGAAAAATTAGGTGTACGGATTGATCTTCAACCTAAACAAGCAAAGCAGTGTCTAGACCAAGTGGGGGTCGCTTGTCTATTTACTCCCAATTTTCATCCAGCTATGAAGCATGTTGTACCAGTGCGAAAAGCTCTTGGCATAAGAACCGTGTTTAATTTCATGGGGCCACTCCTCAATCCAGTCAACGTCACCCACCAGCTGATCGGAGTTTCTTCACGTAATATGGCCGAAAAATTGGGCGAGATCATGATAAAACTTGGCTCCAAAAAAGTTATTTTGGTAAATAGTGATGATGGGCTAGATGAAATAAGTATTGCCATGCCAACCAAGGTTTACGAGTTTGTGCAGGGTAGACAAATGAAAGAATATAAAATTGAATCAGATAAAAAATATTCATTAGATGGCATCAGGGGTGGAAATGTAGAAGAAAATGCTATTTTGATGAAAAATATTCTTGCTGGAAATGGTACAGAAGCTCATAACGAATGTATAGCAATGAATGCCGGGATGGCGTTATTGGCTTCAGGAGTTGTTGAAACTTTTGAAGAAGGAAAAAGCAAAGCTATGGAAATTTTAAAAAGTGGAAAGGTTCTAGAAAAATTCGGACAGCTAGTTGAATTTACACAAGATGTATGATTTTAGATGACATTTACAAATATAAAATTACTGAACTGGAAGAAAAAAAGAAACTAGTTTCTTTTGAAATACTAAAAGACAGAGCTTTGAAAATGAAGCGTGAGATACGAGATTTTTCAAATGCTTTGGTTTCGTCTAAGGACATAAGTTTGATTGCAGAAATAAAGTATGCTTCTCCTTCAGAAGGAATAATTTTAGAGAGAACTGATGTAGAAGAACGAGCTAAGATTTATGAATCAGCAGGTGCTTCGGCAATTTCTGTTTTGACAGATGAGAAATATTTTGGCGGTAACCTTTCTTTTTTACATCAGGTTCGTGTAAAGACGAGCATTCCAATTTTGCGAAAAGATTTTTTGTGTGATTCTTACCATATTTATGAAAGCTATCTTTATGGCGCTGATGCCGTCTTGCTCATTGCTAGGATGCTTGATGAAGACAAATTGAAAACATTTGTAACTCTTGCCCACAGCCTTGGCCTTGCTTGTCTTATGGAAATTTGTAGTGAGGAAGATTTGGAAAAAGTACTTCACACCTCAGCTAGTGTGATCGGGATTAATGCTAGGAATTTGGCCACATTTGAATTTGATTTGAATATTGTTGGCAAATTGTTTTCAAAAATTCCATCGGATAAGATTATCGTGGCAGAATCTGGTATTTATAATAGAGGCGACGTGGAGATCGCAAAAAAGAATTGTGCTAATGCTATTCTTGTTGGGACTGCACTGATGAAGAGCAGTGGCGTTGGTGCCAAAGTTCATGAATTATTAGGATTATGAAAATTGACGTAAAAATATGTGGGATCACATCTAGAGAAGATGCTTTTTTAGCTACAAGTGCTGGTGCAACACATCTTGGGTTTGTTATTGGTGTACCTGAAAGTAAAAGAAATATGAATCGAGAGGATGCAACGGATATTGTGCAGTACATAAAAAGTGAATATTCTGGTATTATTTGTGTAGGGGTGTTTGTAGACAAAATATTTGAGGATGTTGTCAACATTGTTAGAGATTGTAAACTGGATGTAGTTCAACTTCATGGTGATGAAAGTACAGAGTTTTGTCAGAAGCTTAGAAATTTTGTAAAAGTTTATAAAGCAATTATTATCAAGTCGAAAAAAGATTTAAGTTTAATAAAAAAATATGAAGGCGTGGTTGATAGAATTTTACTTGATGCAGGACATGGGAGTGGCGAACAAATAGATTTTGATTTGTTGGAAGGAGTAGAGGTAGATATTTTGGCTGGTGGAATTTCTCCCGACAATGTTCTAGAAATTGTTGGAAATGTTCGACCAAAGATGATTGATGTTAGTGGTGGCGTTGAATTATTTCCAGGTAGGAAAAGTAAAATTTTTATTCAGAAATTATTTACGAATATAATAAATTGTAATTAGTACCCACTGGGCATTCCTCTGCGGGAATAATCCGTAACTGGTAACTAGTAATTTTGGTAGAATTGCTGTGTAATTTTCAATTACTGGTTACTGATTATAAGTTGTTAGTTACTTATAAATTTTATATGAATTTATTTTCCAAGACACAATTTGATGCCGATGAAAAAGGATACTTTGGTGAATTTGGTGGTAGTTATGTTCCTGAGCTTCTTGTGGGTGTTCTTGGTAAGCTTAGTTTAGAATACGAAGAAGCCAAGGAAGATTATAAATTTATTGATGAACTACAAGATCTTTATCAGAATTATGCTGGTCGTCCGACACCATTATATTTTGCCTCTCGTCTGACAAAAGAGCTTGGTGGCGCAAAAATATATCTGAAAATGGAAGGGCTTCTCCACACCGGGGCACACAAGATTAATCATTGTCTCGGACAAGCTCTTTTGGCTAAAAGAATGGGCAAAAAGCGTTTGATTGCCGAGACAGGGGCAGGACAACATGGCCTAGCCACTGCCACTGTGGCTGCTAAGTTTGGTTTTGAATGTACAATTTACATGGGAGCTGTTGACTACGCTCGTCAACGTCCAAATGTTTTTTGGATGAAACAGTTGGGGGCCAAAGTTATTCCGGTTGAATACGGAACCAAAAGATTAAAAGACGCAGTCATGGCCGCTCTCCAAGATTGGATGAGTGATGTGGGGGATGGGTATTATCTGCTTGGTTCGGCTCTTGGTCCACATCCTTATCCATCGATGGTGAGGGATTTTCAACGTATTATTGGTGTGGAGGTTGGTGAACAGCTACAGTTACAGGAAGGACAAAAGCCTAATTATCTTGTAGCTTGTGTTGGCGGAGGTAGCAATGCCATTGGGTTATTCCACAATTTTCTTGATGATGAAAATATAAAATTGATTGGAGTAGAAGCTGGAGGAAAGGGCGACAAAGTTGGAGAGAATGCTGCACGTCTGCAAGGCCAGCCAGAAGTTGGGGTGGCTGAAGGATACAAATCATTTTTCTTGCAAGACAGTGACGGTAATATTGCCCCGACACATAGTATCTCGGCTGGGCTTGATTATGCTGGTATTGGTCCTCAACATGCCCATCTCTTTCAAAAAGAAAGAGTAAAATATATTTCCGTGACTGACGAAGAAGTTTTGCAAGCATTCCAAAAGTTAGCAAAAACAGAAGGGATTTTTCCAGCTCTGGAATCTGCACATGCTGTTGCTGGTGCAATTCGCATAGCTCCCAATTGTCAAAAAGATGAAATCATGGTGATCAACATTTCTGGTAGGGGTGATAAAGATTTGTTTATTATTGGTGAAGAGCTGGGTGGAGATTCGTGGAAAGAATATCTAGAAGAAAGATCTAAAATAATAAAAGAGTAGTGTGTTATGAATAATATCAATAAACAATACGAAAAAATTAAAAAGGAAAATAGAATGGGTCTCATGACGCACGTTGTTTTGGGTTATCCTGATCTCTCCACCACTCGTGATGCTGTGCTTATTATGGCTGAAGAGGGAGTTGATTTTATTGAGCTCCAAATACCATTTTCAGATCCTTTTGGTGACGGGCCAACAATTCACAACGCAAATACAAAAGCACTATCTTCTGGTTTTCATGTAAAAGATGCTTTTGATTTTGTTAGTAGCTTGCATGAGAAAGATGCTGTCCAGATTCCTCTTTTGTTTATGACATATTATAATGTCATATTTCATTATGGCATTGAAGAATTTTGTAAAAAAGCAGAGGAAGTTGGGATTAGTGGACTCATTGTTCCAGATTATAATTTTTCTGCAGAAGCACACGATCATTTTTTGGAGATTGCCAAAAAATTTAATTTAATATTAATTAATTTTGTGGCGCCAGACACTAGTATAAAGAGAATGAAAAAGATAGATGAGGATGCAGAGGGTTTTGTCTATTGTTTTGCTCGGCATGGAGTGACAGGAGCACAAAAAAATATTGAAGCCAGCCTTTTGTCTTATTTAGAAAAAGTTAAAACTAATATGAGCGTACCATTGGCAGTAGGTTTTGGTATATCAGAAGCAGAACATATTTTGGCCATCAAGGTATCTGCTGACATCGCCATTGTCGGTAGTGCTATTTTGCGTTCTTTAGAAGTAGGTGGAGTCGCTGGCGTGAGGGAGAAAGTGCGAAGTTTGATGGAAGTTTTGTAGAAGACTGATGTTTATCCACATCATTCAGTTGACCAGAGTCGTTGGTGTGGTAGTATATTGTTATATGGATTTATACATAAAGTCACAATCATTCTACTTTTACTTCTGGGCTTCCTCTAAAGTCGGGGCATTTGTTGCTATGTAAATTTTCCAGTAGACATACACAAAACCTCGACAAGAGGTTTTTTTAATTAGATAAAGGCCTAAAATGCTTGGAAAGCCAAAAAGGCTTAGAAAGTAACTAGTATGAAATTAGTAGTTCAGACAACCAGAGAATTGCACGGCAATATTATTCCACCAAGTTCCAAGTCAGAGACTATCCGGGCATTTGTTTTGACTATGTTGGCAGGTGGACGTTCGGTACTTCACAATGTTCTCGAGTCGGATGACACTCATTCTGCTATTGAAGTTTGTCGTGGTCTAGGGGCAATCATTACCAGAGAAGAGGATACTTACATAGTAGAGAGTACTGGCGTTCCATTGGATAATGCCCAAAAAAATATAAATTCTGGCAATTCTGGCATTACGACACGCTTCATTTTGCCAGCTCTTGGTTTGAGGAAAAATGTTGATGAGAAAATTATTTTGGATTGTGCTGAACAGATGAGACAGCGTCCAGTTGAGTCCATTGTCAAGGCACTAAATGGTCTGGGTATGCGGATAGAATCAGTCAACAATGACGCACGTCTTCCACTTCGTGTCTCGGGAAAATTGATTGGAGGAAGCGTAGAAGTAGATGGCACCACTTCACAATATCTTTCAGCACTACTCTTGTCTGCTCCATATGCCGAGAAAGATATTGAAATAACAGTATCAAATTTGCAAGAGCGTCCATATGTGGATATGACGCTCGCACTACTTAGCGAGCAAGGAATTGTCTATGAACACAAAAGAGAAGATGATGTTGACACTTATATCATCACATTGGGTCAAAAATATCAACCATTTGAAAAGGTAATTCCTATTGATTTTTCTTCTGCCTCGTATCCGATTACTGCATCATGTATTATTCCAGGCCATGTAACAATAGAAGGCGTTGATTTAGATAGTACACAAGGTGATAGACGATTGATTGCTATTTTGCAAGAAATGGGTGCGGTCATTACAATCGGCAACAACAAACTGATTATCCACGGAGGTAAGCCACTTCATGGCACGAGGATTGATGCTAACGATATTCCTGACATGCTCCCGACTTTGGCAATAATTGGTGCGTATGCAGAAGGCGAAACTATCATCGAAAACGTCGCCCACGCTCGAATCAAGGAGACGGACAGGATAAAATCAATGACTGAAGGATTGAAAAAAATGGGTGCAGATGTGGAAGAATTGCTGGATGGTATGATTGTCAAAAAAAGTATGTTGCATGGAGCAGAGGTACATGGCTACGATGATCATCGCACTATTATGGCACTCGGTTTGGCGGGGATGCTCGCAACAGGCGAGACCGTGATTGACACAGCTGAGGGAATCAACAAAACATTTCCAAATTATGTGGAGTTGATGCAGAGTTTAGGAGCTGGCATAAATGTAACATCGTAACTTTTAACTTTATTAACTTTTTACTTTAAAATTTATTTTATGAAACATATTATCCTTATCGGATTCAAACATGTGGGAAAATCAGTCGTTGGGCAGGCTCTGTCGGAAGAATTGAATATGCCATTTTTGGATATAGACAGGGTTATTGAAGATGTTTATGCAAAAAGAGAGGGTGGAATGCTTAGCTGTCGACAAATTGTCGAAAAACATGGTCTGCAGTATTTTCGAGATTTGGAATCAGAGGTACTGTCTCGGACATTGGATCAGCGTACTGCCCATGTCATTGCCCCAGGCGGTGGTGTGGCGATGCGACTAGAAAATCAGATTCTCTTGCAAAACCATGTTGTTGTGCATGTCACTGCTGACAAGAATAAAGTTTTTGAAAGAATTATGGTCAGTGGTCGGCCTGCTTTTTTTCCAAAAGATGAAGAACCAATTGTCGGATTCAAACGAATTTGGGAAGAGCGTATGCCGATGTATGAATCTCTGGCTCATCATACCATTAGTAATAATACCATAGTGGCTGACTCTGTGCGTGAAATTGTGTCTGTGCTTGAACTTGTCCAAACATTATGAAAAAAATATTATTAGTTCACGGCCCAAACCTCAATTTGCTTGGCAAACGTGACAAAAATCATTATGGAGATCTTACCTTAGACAAACTTGTCGAATTAGTTCGGTCAGATGCTCTCAAATATGACATTGAAATAGAAAGTTTTCAGTCCAATCACGAAGGGGCACTGGTAGATTTTTTGCAGGAGAAGACTAAGGAAGCCGTTGGTGTTATTATCAATCCTGGTGCTTTGACACACTATAGTTATGCTTTGTATGATGCCCTTGTCGACACTGGCTTACCATGTGTGGAAGTTCACTTGTCAGATGTAGAAAATCGTGAAGAATGGAGAAAGATTTTGGTCACAGCCCCAGCTTGTATCGCTAAGATTAGTGGAAAGAAGGAGCTTGGGTATATTGAAGGGCTAAGTTTACTTATTGAGAGATTAGAGAGATTAAATAACTTGGATTCAAACTTCTAATGTAACAATATTTAGAATTAATTACTTTGAATTATTATAGTAGAGATTAAAAAATTTATAATTTACAATTTGAAATTTTTAAACAATAATTCAATTTTTCAATTAACTAATTACTTTGGATTACGAAACACTTTTTCTGTCATCATTGAAATAAAATTCAACGCAAGCTCTGAACTTGTTTTAGGATCTGTTTCATTGAGTATTTCTCCCTACAGAAAAATTCTGAATCTGAGACAAGCTTGTCTATTGGCAGACAGGTTCAGAATGACAATTTTGGATGTCCGTAATTTAAAGTATTTTTTTTTAATTTATGCGTTTTAAGATGGGGGAAAGAAGGTATTTGTAAATGAGATGTGCAAGTCAAATATTTTTAATAATTAAAATTTAGTCATTAAAAATTGTTTCAAATTGTAAATTTAAAATTATAAATTGTATAGTATGAATGCAGTAATCGGAAATCCACTTGAACACAGCTTAAGCCCAATATTACATAATGAAATGTACAGACTTCTTAATATTGAAGCAGAATTTATTAAAGATGAAGATGAAAATATTTATAATTTAGTTGAACGAATAAAAAATAAACCATATGAACTTACTGCTGTCACCATGCCCCACAAACAATTGATTATAAATTTGCTAGACGAGATTGATAGTGGTGTAAAAAAAATTGGTGCGGTAAATACAGTAATAAACAAAAATGGTATTTTGATAGGATATAATACTGATATGTATGGCATTGAATATGCATTACGGAACAGTAATGTAGAAAATAAAAAAATATTGATTGTCGGGGCAGGAGCCTCAGCCCGGACAGTAGCATTTGTAATAAAAAAAATGAATGGAAATATTTTGTGGACAAATCGTAATCAGGAGAAAGCAAAAATTTTGGCACAAGAGTTTGGCGGGAGAGTCGTTGAATTAGAAAATATACAACCCGAACAAGTCGATGTTGTTATCAATACCACACCAGTTGGCATGTATCCAGATGTTGAAAAATCTCCAGTGCCAAAAGAATTTTTACAATCTCATCACGCAGTGTTTGACATTGTTTACAACCCATTAGAAACCAAGTTTCTGGCAGATGCGAGAGAAACTGGGGCACAGGTTATCTCAGGAATAGACATGTTTATTGCCCAAGGAATGCAACAAATAGAATTATGGCAGGGTATAAAAATAAATATCGACGGATATTATAGTAATTTAAAGACAGTGTTGTTCGAACATCTAAACATCTAAACATCTAATAATCTAAAACTATGGATTACGAAATTATTAAAAAATTACCAACAGCCGAAGAGATCATCCAAAAGTTTCCTCTGCCTGTTGAAGGTCACGAACAAATTGCCAAAGACAGGCAAGAAGTAAAAGACATTCTCGCTGGTCGAGACAATCGTTTACTTTTGATTGTTGGGCCTTGTTCAGCTTGGCCGTATGACCCAGTAGTTGAGTACGCCAAAAAATTAAAAAAACTTAGTACAGAAGTAGAAAAGAAAATGAAGATCATCATGCGCCTCTACATCCAAAAACCGCGTACTACCAGAGGTTGGACAGGACCAGTCAATCAACCTAATCCTCTTTTGCCACCAGACATTGAAAAAGGAATCGCATATTGTCGTAAATTGATGATTGAGATGATCAATCTTGGTTTGCCTATTGCTGATGAGGCTCTTTTCACGCATAATGCTAAGGGGTTTTTGGAATTGTTGTCTTGGGTGGCTATCGGAGCGAGAAGTGCCGAAGATCAAGAGCACCGGATATTTGCTTCAGCTATTGGGGCTCCCGCTGGAATGAAAAATTCTACTAGTGGTTCAATTACTGTCGGGGTGAATAGTGTTGTAGCTGTTCAACACCCTCACATTGCTGTTTTTGATGGTAATCAAGTCGAAACTATGGGTAATGAATACGCTCACCTAGTACTTCGTGGTGGTGAATGTGGCCCAAATTATCATATCGAGCATATCATGGCAGCCAAACGTCTCATGGAAGAGGAACAGGTAAAAAATCCAGCGATCATTATCGATGCCAGCCATGATAATTGTAAAATAAACGGTGGAAAAACTTTGGAACGTCAAATTCAAGTAATACATGAGGTGGTCAATAATTTGCGAGAATTTCCAGAATTAAGAAAGACGGTCAAAGGATTTATGATCGAGAGCTTTCTCAAAGATGGTTGCCAGAAAATAGATGTAAATAATCCAGATGCCATAGACATGGGTGGGCTATCTATCACGGATCCATGCGTTGGGTGGGAGCGAACAGAACAGTTGGCGCAAGAGTTGGCAGAGAAACTGTGAACATGTAACAGATAACACATGACATATAACGTGAAACATGTAACATATAATAAAATTAAAATCGCATTGCCAGATGTTGTGGAGAAACAATATGATGTTGTTATTGGCGGGGATTTGGCTGATCAGTTAGTTGTTTTTTTGAAGAAACAGAAAAATATTTTTAATATTGTCATTATCACAGATAACAATGTCAAGAAGTTGTATGGTGAAAAGTTACTAAGTAATCTCAAAACCAGCAACCAATTAGTATTCATCAATCTCTTGTCATTCTCTGCTGGCGAACAACACAAAACACAAAAGACCGTCACAGATTTGCAAAACAAAATGTTCCGACTCAAATGCGGCCGAGATACTGTGGTTATTGTGCTGGGTGGAGGCGTTGTGGGTGATGTGGCAGGATACACGGCAGCAACGTATATGCGTGGTATTCCTTATATTCAAATTCCGACAACATTACTTGCTATGGTGGATAGTTCAGTCGGTGGCAAGACTGGTGTAGATACAGTGTATGGAAAAAATCTTGTTGGTGCATTTCATCAGCCGATCGCTGTTTTTGTTGAACCCAAAATGCTTTTAACATTATCTAAGAAACATATTAAGAACGGGCTTATAGAAGCAATAAAAATGTTTATGACACATGATAAAGAAATGTTTGATTATGTGAGAGATAATTACGGGGCAATTTTGAAGTTAGATAAAAGCGTATTACAAAAAATAATCACTCGAGCTATTGAAATAAAAGCGCGTGTTGTTATACGTGATGAAAAAGAAAGAGGCGAGCGTGCTATCTTGAACTTTGGACACACGATTGGACATGCGATTGAAAAATTGAGCAATTACAACCTGCTTCATGGTGAAGCTGTTGGATTTGGTATATTAGTTGAAAGTAAAATTGCAGAGCTTTTGGGAAAATTATCGTCAGATGTTTATAGAGAGATTGAAGATATACTGGGTAAGATGGTAAAGGTTGAAAGATTAAAAGATTATAAGATCGAAGACATCTTGAGAGAGACTAAGTTAGATAAAAAAGCACGAAGTGGAGAGGTAACGTATGTATTTCTAAAAAATATTGGAAGATTTTGTACGAGAGGTGGAAAGTTTGTACATGGTGTGGATGAAAAAATTGTTAAAAAAGCATTAACCTATTTTATATAATATGGCAGGAAATACATTTGGACAATTATTTCGTATGATAACGTTTGGTGAATCACATGGTGCGGGTGTTGGTGTTGTGATAGACGGATGCCCTGCAGGGCTTGAGATTTCTTTTGAAGAAATTCAAGCGGAGCTAGATAGACGTCGTCCAGGACAAAATAAATTAACAACACAACGGAATGAAAAAGATAGTCTAGAAATTTTGTCTGGTATTTTTGAAAATAAAACACTTGGTACACCTATAACATTTCTTATACGCAATACAGACGTGCAGTCAAAAAGTTATGAGGATATTAAAGATAAATTTAGGCCTGGACATGCGGACTTTGTGACGCAAGAAAAATATGGTCATCGTGATTATCGGGGTGGTGGAAGAGCCTCGGCACGAGAGACGATCGGGCGTGTTGCAGCCGGGGCTATTGCAAAGAAGTTATTGGCAGAAGTCGGGATAGAGGTGGAGGCGTATCTTGTGCAAGTGGGGAAGATCAAGCAGACTGGAGACTTGAGACTGAAGATCGAAGACTATACAGAAGAAATTGAACATGCTCGAGCAGATGGTGATTCTGTTGGTGGTATTATTGAAGTCGTGGCAAAAAATGTTCCGGTTGGACTTGGTGAACCCGTGTTTCATAAATTATCAGCAGAACTTGCCCATGCACTCATGACAATTCCTGCGGCAAAGGGTGTTGAAATAGGAGACGGGTTTGCAAGCGCAGAAAAACGAGGCAGTGAAAATAACGATGAATTGATTAATGATGCTGTGGGGACAAGTCGCGACCTGTCCGCTGGACAAATTCGTACAAAAACGAATCACGCCGGTGGCATTGTGGGAGGTATAAGTAATGGCGAAAATATTGTCATGCGTGTTGCATTTAAGCCGACCTCAAGCATTACAAAAAAACAAATGACCGTAGACAAAGATAACAATGAAGTTGAAATTTCTGTACATGGACGGCATGATCCGTGTGTTGCATTGCGCGCACCAGTGATTGTCGAAGCGATGGCGAGCTTGGTTTTAGTGGATCATTATTTATTAGATAAGAGTTCAAAACTATGAGTAAAAAAATTGCCGTCTCCGGTGACGCCGGAAGTTTTTCAGAAGAAGCAGGACTTCTCTATGCACAAAGACAAGGTTGGGAAAAACCAGAGATTATTTTTGCTATAGATATGGATGGTGTTTTGAAATCTGTTACAACTGGCGAAGCAGAGTATGGTATTTTCCCTGTGGTGAATTCTCGTGGTGGACTTGTACAGACTGCATTTGAAGCAATGGGAAAATATCTATTTAAAATGATTGATGAATTGTGGTTTGAAGTATACCAGTGTCTTATGGTATTGCCCGGTGTAAAAAAAGAAGACATAACAAATATTACCACGCATCCGCAAGCTATTTCGCAGTGTGAACGATATATTAAACGTGAATTTCCGAATGCAAAACTCAATGATTGGGAAGATACAGCAAAAGCTGCAAAAGATTTGGCAGACGGGGTGTTGCCATGTGATACTGCAGTCATTGCACCTGCACGGTCGGCACAAATTTATAAATTAGATTTACTTGATAAGGGAATTCAGGATAATCATCCTAATCTCACTACGTTTATAATAGTAGAAAGTAGAAAGTAGAAAGTTAAATAATTATGAAAATAGGTATTATAGGATATGGACGATTTGGAAAATTATGGGCAGAGGTTTGTAAACCGTTTGCCGATGTTTTGGTATACGACAAAAATATAGAAAATGGAGAAAGTTTGGGAGACGTGCTAGGCTCGGATGTTCTTTTTTTGTTAGTTCCGATTTCAGAAATTGAAAATATATGTAAAGAAATTGCAGACAAATTAGATGAAAAAACTATTGTAGTCGATGCTTGCTCTGTAAAGATGTATCCCGTAGAGGTGATGAAGAAAGTTTTGAAAGCAGACCAGCCAATTATGGCGACTCATCCTCTATTTGGTCCTGATTCTGTAAAGCGTGATGGATTAGTGGGGCAGAAAATTGTAGTTTGTCCTGTGCAAGGAACAGAAGACCAATTTCAGCAGTGTGAAGAAATACTCACAAAATTGAAATTAGAGATTATTCACACGATCCCTGAAGATCATGATAGACAGATGGCACGTTCGCAAGCACTCGTGCACTTTTTTGGCCGCGGTCTAGCCGAACTAAAACTGGAAAATCAAGAAATATCTACTCCTGATTATTATTCGTTGCTTCGGATCAATGAGCTTGTGGTCAATGACACATGGCAATTATTTTTTGACATGCAAAGATTCAATCCTTTTGCCAAAGATGTTAGGTTGACGCTACTCCATAGTTTGCAAGCATTGGAAAAAAATATTGAATCAGATGAGGACGATATCGAACACCTGCGCCAAGACATCGTAGACATTGATCAAAAAATTATTCAGCTTATTGGCTCTAGACTATCTATTGTAAAGCAAGTAGGTGCAATAAAACAAAAATCAGAAAAAAACATTTTTGATAAAGCCAGAGAAGATAAGTTACAAAAACTTTATGGCGAATGGTCAGATATTTGTGGTATTGATAAGGAAATGATCAGTAATATATTTGGACTTATTATAGAAGAAGCAAAGAGATTACAGTTTGAGGATGTAAGTTGAGTATTTGTTGTGTTTATTAGTTAAATGGGTTAGAATTAAAAGTAACAAGTAACAATTTTTGAATTGTATGGTAAAAAAAATAATATTTTCAGGCATCCAACCTACCGGCAATCTCCATATTGGCAATTATCTTGGTGCTGTTAAAAACTGGGTTGAATTACAAAACAATGGCGAATACCAGTGTTATTTTTGTATTGTCGATTATCATTCACTTACTGGCGACATGAAAGCAGGCGAACGCCATGACCAGATTATTCGGACAGCTGCAGAGCTGCTTGCCGCTGGAGTGGATCCAGAGAAATCTGTTTTTTATGTCCAGTCTCATGTGCCCGAACATACGGAGTTGGCTTGGGTTTTCAATACTGTTACACCAATTTCAGAATTAGAACGCATGACACAGTTCAAAGATAAATCTGAGCGACAAACAAAAAATATCAATGCAGGTCTTTTTACTTATCCTGTTCTTCAAGCTGCTGATATTCTTCTCTATCATGCCAATATTGTCCCTGTTGGAGTAGATCAATTTCAACATGTGGAGCTTACTCGCGATATTGCCAGATGGTTCAATAAGCGTTATGGTGATTATTTTCCAGAAGCTAAGGCACTTCTCACAGAAATACCAAAAGTAATGAGCCTCCTCGAGCCAACCAAGAAGATGAGCAAAAGCTTGGGTGCGGGGCATGTCATTGAACTTGCTGATGAGTTAACTGTGATTGAGAAGAAACTAAAAAAGGCTGTCACTGCTTCAGAAGGTGGGGCAAAAGCTCCTGGTGTAGAAAATTTGCTTTTACTTTTGAAACAATTTGGTGAAGAAAAAGTATATAAACAATTTGTACAAGCAGAAAAAGATTGTTCAATTCGTTATGGAGATTTGAAAAACGAAGTAAGCAACGCTGTAGGCAATTATTTTGTTGGTTTTCGTACTAGACGAGCAGAGCTATTGATAGATCACAATCAGATTGCCGACATTTTGGCACGAGGTGCCAAGCGAGCCTGTGAAGTTGCCAGAAGTACGATGGAAGATGTGAGAAGGTTGGTGGGGATTCGATAACAAACAGTTTTCTAAGTTTGTCTAAGTTTTGCAGGTTATTGGTTTTGATATTAATATTGATTCAAACTTGCTGTCCGGTAGGTTGATTTAGAATATATTTTATTGATTCTAAACCAGACGGAGTCGATGATAATTTATTGAAGATGGATTATAAACTAAAACACTACAAACGTTCTAAATATATTCGCATTACGATCAGCTCAAAAGCTGGTGTTTTAGTTACTGCTCCAAAATGGGTTGGTAAAAAGGAAATTGAACGGTTTGTAATTGACAAGCAAGATTGGATTGAAAAGAATAAATCTATCATAAAGGACAGATTATCCAAGCAAGGGAAGAAAGAAAAAATTTTTCCACCTTTTGCGACTTGTGGTGCTAGGGCAAAGAAATTGATTCGTGATCGGTTGTATTTTTTTAATAAGCATTATCATTTTTCATTCCAAAAAATAAGTGTTCGTGATCAAAAGACCAGATGGGGAAGTTGTTCGTCTGCTGGGACACTGAGTTTCAATTATCGTCTTTTTTTTGTTCCTTTGGAGCTATGTGATTATGTGGTCGTTCATGAGCTTTGTCATACCAAAGAGATGAATCATTCAGCCAAATTTTGGAAGATGGTAAGTGAGACTATTCCAGACTATCGGGCTCTGCAGGTAGCATTGCGGAAATTCGGGTTAGCCACAGATTAGATTTGTGAGAATATTTATTTGACACTTCTCTGTTTTTGGTGTAGAGTATGTTTATATGAAACTACATTATTTAAATAATAATTATTTGAATAATAATTCCAATTAGGGATGTAGTTTTGTATAAAAAAGCTACGTCCCAGATAGGGACGTTTTAATTTGAAATTTACAATTTTTAAACAATTTTCAATTTTTTAATGTTTCAATATTGAAAATTTGTTCATTTCAAATTGTTTTCAAATTTCAAATTTTCAATATTCCGAGGTAGTTCAGTGGTAGAACGCAGCGCTGTTAACGCTGATGTCACAGGTTCGAATCCTGTCCTCGGAGCCAAATTGTATGTTGCGAGTTTGTTGCCTCGGCGCTTCGCGCCTCGGCAGGCAGATTGTATAGTATTTGCCAAGATCTTTTGGGTTCAATCGCCACCTTTTGCGAAAGCAAAACGCGGTTCGAGCCAATCCTTTTAAGAAAATCCCGTCCCGCGACGGGATTTTC
>PFPK01000034.1 GCA_002793015.1 Candidatus Magasanikbacteria bacterium CG_4_10_14_0_2_um_filter_37_12
CCCTCTTTCAAAAAGAAAAAAGAAATTGACCTTGTGGAAAAGTGGACGGGCGATAGCCCGTAAAATGAAAAGCATATTTCATTTAACTGGTTTATATACGAACTTTTTTCGCAAAAAGAACGAAATTTGGTATATTATACGAACTTTTACACTTTATAACTAAATGAGAGAAAAATAACCTGTGCGCCTGGCAGGAATCGAACCCACATCATCGGTTCCGAAGACCGATGTTCTATCCGTTGAACTACAGGCGCATAAAAATACGATACAAAATACACATAACACGATACAATTTTGTGTTGTGATACGTGTTTTTATATCGTGTTCAAGTGCGCCGTCTGGGGTTTGAACCCAGGACCTTAGGCTTAAGAGGCCTCTGCTCTACCAACTGAGCTAACGGCGCATGTTAATTTGAAATTTTTAATTTGAAAACAATTTTAAATTATTCATTTTTTTAAAATTTTAAATTGCTTATAAATTGTAAATTACAAATTTGAAATTTTCAACCTTCTCTTTCCAAAATCTCAATCTTCGGGCCTTTCCATTTCTTGATTTTCAAAGCTGCTTCTGCTGCCGATACTTGAGCTTCTTGTTTACTGCCGCCAGTACCCTGAGCCACCTCTTCTTTACCAAGATATACACCGATAATAAATTGTTTGTCATGATCAGGACCATCTTCGGAAATTACTTTGTAAGTAGGTGTAACCCCGACTACTTCCTGAGCAGATTCTTGGAATCTTGATTTTGGATCCATCCACAGACCCAATTCTAGCACATCCTGTAATTTGATAATAATCCATCTGGTGATAAATTGTTTGGACATGTCCCAACCTTGATCTACATAGATAGCCCCGATCAGTGCCTCAATGGCATTGGCTAGAATGTATTCTCTAGCTTTACCATTGGTATCCTTTGACTCGCCATGACTCAAAAACAAATATTCATCTAGATCAATATCATTGGCTACTTCGGCACACATCTTGGCATTGACCAAAGCTGCTCGCCAGTTGGTCAATTCTCCTTCTGGATTGAGATATTGGTTAAACAAGAACTCTGTCACCACCAATTCCAGTACTGCATCTCCCAAAAATTCTAAACGTTCGTTGTGTGGTAGGGGAAAATCTCTGTTCTCATTCAAAAAAGAACGATGCACAAAAGCTTGAACCAACTGATCTTTGTTAGTAAAATTGATTCCTAGTTTTTCTTCTAAATTTGGGAATCTTTTTTCTTCGTATGATGGTATGGACATAGATATTAGAAATTTCTAATATCTAATTCACCTAATTTCTAATAAATTTATAATATTGAAATTAGATATTGGGTGAATTAGAAATTAATTGTTAATTAACTTTCCTTCCTTTTTTTTTGTAAATCATTATAAATAGAACCAAGTATCCCATTGACAAATTTTCCTGAAGATTGTCCACCATAAGTTTTGGCAATTTCGATCGCTTCGTTGATCGCTACTTTGGCCGGTATCTGATCATTGATTTTGAGTTCATAGACACCAATGCGGAGAATATTTCTGTCCACCAGAGCCATTTGTTCAAAAGGCCAATTTGGAGCATATTTGATAATGATTTTATCAATTTTTTTTATATTTTTTAACACCCCATCGACTGTGTTTTTGATATATTCTTCTTCATTTTCCAGACCTACACCGAACTCTACCATGTTTTGACTGACAATGGCAGGTATCGCTGCTGTGGGCTTTTCTCTAAAATCCCACTGATACAATGTCTGCATGACAATTGATCTGGCTAAGTGTCGATTGGACATACTAGGTTTAGTTGATTGGCTTGATGTGTTTAGAACGACGAGTAGTTCTTTTGGCGACATCGACTACCTTTCTTCCTTTATATTCTCCACAATTTAGACAAGCCTTGTGTGGAAGAATGGCTTTCTTGCAATTAGGGCAAGAGATAGTGTCTGTTTTTTTGAGAGCAAAATGAGCAGCTCTTTGTTTCTTCGAGGTGTTGGTTCTTCTTTTTGATGGTAGACCCATATTGTTTAAATTAAAACATTGATTATACTAATTAAAATGGATTTCACTGATTATGTGTGAATTATTTGATTTGTACTTAAAACATAATGTGTTCCACACATTATATTTTTATTAAATCTGGTCAATAGTATAGCTGATTTTAGATAAAATATCAAGAGCAGGCCTGTTTAAGTCCCTACCTTTTGCAAATTTAGCTGATTTTAGCTACAATATTGGTATGAAAGTCGAAATTTGCCACAATAGAGACGATTGGGATAAGTTTGTTTATGAGAGTGTTCATCATGAGTTTTTGCAGTCTTTTGTATGGGGAGAATTTCAGCAGGCCACTGGTAAAGAAGTTTTAAGGTTGCAAATATTTGATCAAGGCATTGTTGTCGGTCAAATTCAGGGTTTTGTTCATAATTTGGGATTGGGGATGAAATATTTGTATATGCCTCGGATTAGTGATCAGCGAACAGCAATCAGAGATCAGATTTTGAATTACATTAAAGATAAATTTACATTTGTCAGAGTTGAGCCTGCTAAAGGTTTTGGCTTAGCAAAAAAATTTGAATTTGAGTCTAAAAAAACCAAATGCCGTCAGCCACAGCATACATTAATTCTAGATGTCACAAAATCAACAGAAGAATTGTTAGCACAGATGCACAGTAAGACTCGTTACAACATTCGTCTGGCTGAGAAAAAAGGTGTAGAAATTAGGAATGATAAAGATGCAGATATTTTTTGGAAATTAAACCAGGAAACTATAGATCGTAACAAGTTCAAAAGTCACGACAAAAAATATTACACCAAGATGCTTGAGATGGATATAGCACACCAGATGACTGCGTATTTTGACCAGACACCGATTGCATCTTATATCCTAATCAAATACGGTGACACCATGACGTATCTGCATGGTGCATCTTCTGATCAGCACCGTAGTATCATGGCACCATATCTATTGCAATGGCAGGCTATCAAATTTGCTCAAGAACAAAAATGTAAGTACTATGATTTTTGGGGGATTGCCAACATTGCTTCGGAAGCAGAAGCTGGGGCGCAATGTTTTCACAACTTTTGTTGGCAAGAAGATCATCGTTTGTCTGGAGTGACTAGGTTTAAAGTTGGATTTAGTGGTGAAGTGAAATCTTATCCAGATGCTTTTGATGTTATTTTTTCTTCGTTAAAATATAAATTATATAAAGTTGTTAAAAAGTTTTTATGAGTAATTTTCTGACATGGGATCTATACGAAGTCACTTCAGAAGATGGTAGACTTGTCGGCAATAGTGTCCGAGGTAGAGTGAGAAAATTTGCTTTGCAACAAAATATCAATCTGCTAGTTGAAAATTCTCAGGATAAGGAAAACACTATTATCTTTGCACTACTGTCTGGTAATACTACCGAACCAATCGTCGAATTTATTAAAAATTTGTTTCCAGATGTCCATGTCGAATCTATTGGCAAAGGAATTGAGAATCCTGTGCTATCAAGGTTCCAAGTAAATTTAGAGGATCGTTATAATATTTGATACAAGCTATATGAAAAGATTGTCTTGGTCACACAAACTATTTATAAAAATTAACAAAGAGGTCGGTCACAGATTGTGGCTGGACAATTTGATGTTTTTTTGTGCCCATTGGTTGATTTATATTTTGGGTATTATCGTACTTGGTTGGGGAGCTTTTGTACTCAATGACACTTCTGCAATTTTATTTGACTATCTGATCAAGCTACTTTTGACAGCAATCCTTTTGGCTGAAGTTGTCAGTTATTCAGTAGCTATACTGTGGCGTCACTCTCGTCCAGTCGTGGAATTTCCAGAAATAAAATTACTTTTGCATACCAATCAGACTTGGAAGTCATTTCCATCCGACCATACCGTTATTTCTTTCATCCTCGCTCTGGTAGTCAGCTTGCTTGTAGGATTTAATTTGTTTGTTGTAATATTATTAATCATGGCTTCTTTGGTGGCTATGGGCAGAGTGTATGTTGGAGTACATTATCCACGAGACATTCTCGGTGGGATATTTTTGGCCATGGTATTTGCGTACTTTTCTCCTTTTTTACTTAATAATTTTTCCCAACCAATTTTTAGTTTTAGCAAACAATTATTTTTATGAATGTAATAATTTTATGTGGAGGATTGTCAACCAGGCTAGGTGACATCACTAAAGATGTTCCTAAAATTTTGTTGCCAATTGCTGGCCGGACAGTTTTAGATTTGCAATTGGATATGTTTGCAGATCTTGAGATAAAAGAAATAATTTTTGCTGCCGGACATTTATCTGAGGTTTTGGAAAAGCATGTTGGTGATAAATATGCTGGTTATGGTATTAAACATGTCGTTGAAGAAAAAAGATTAGGCACTGGAGGAGCAATAAAAAATGCTTTTAATTTTGTTAGCAATCCTGATGAACCAACTATTATTCTAAATGGGGATGTATTGACTACTATTGATTTGTCAGATATGGTTGGAAAAATATCAGCCACTAGTGATGGTATTATCTTAGCTTCTCGTGTTGATAATGCATTTACCTATGGCACACTCAATTATGATGACCAATTTCATTTGGATAGTTTTCAAGAAAAAAAATTAGAACATATACCTGGCTACATCAATGGAGGAGTATACATCTTCAATCCACAGATCAAAAAATATTTTCCAGTAGAAGAAATTTTTAGTGTGGAGTATAATGTTTTTCCTTTTGTAAAAGATCTTTATGTCTATGAGTCTGATCGTCCTTGGGTAGATGTAGGGGTGCCAGAAAGGCTGGAGTGGGCGAGAGAGAATTGGCATAAAATATTATAGCTATGAAAAAAATTACCCCAGCAAAAATCAGTATTTTCATTATTACATTGTGTATTTTAATTGGTGTTTGGTTTGTCTACACCGAAATATATACAGCCAAATCTCAGAAAGTTGATCAAATAACTTTTCAAATAAATCTAGGAGAGTCGGTTAGCGATTTGGCGGACCGTCTAGAATCTGAGTATGTTATTCGTAATGCTTGGCTGTTCAAAAAATATATTTTTTTCAAGGGAATTGATCGGGAAATTAGACAAGGTAATTTTCAGGTAAATTCACCAATTACTTTGGCACATGTAGTAAAATCTTTAGCAAATCCAAGTGTGAGTGAACAAACTATTACAATTTTGCCAGGTTGGAATTTGCGTGATATTGCCAAATATTTTGAAAGCCAGGGTATCATCGCTAATGCGGATGAATTATATGCAGTGGTCGGTAAGCCAGCCTACAATTATAAAGTATTAGCCGATCATGCTCCAGCCATTGAAGCCGACCTACCTGTTCTCAGAGACAAGCCAGACTATGTAAGTTATGAAGGCTACATAGCTCCTGATACTTACCGTGTTTTTAAGGATGCTAGTGTAAGTGATATTGTTCAAAAATTAATTAAAGAAAGAGATGGACAGTTTACGGATGAGATGTACAGTGAGATAACAAAATCAAACAGAACAGTTTTTGAAGTTTTGACTGTAGCTAGTATTGTAGAGAGAGAGGTGCAATACAAAGCTGACAAAGCCAAAGTGGCAGATATATTCTGGCGACGTTATGATCTCAATTGGGCTCTCCAAGCTGATTCTACTGTTCACTATGTTGTCGGTACTGATGGAGATGTCTTCACTACCAAAGATGATCGGGAGTCTTTGTCTCCTTGGAACACCTACAAATATCCTGGTTTGCCATTTGGTCCAATTTCTAGCCCTAGTTTGGCGACGATACAAGCTGTAATTCATCCAGAGATAAATAATGATTGGTATTTTCTTACTGACTCAGAAGGTAATGTGCACTATGCCGAGACCTTGGAAGGTCATAATCTGAATGTGGGGCGTTATCTTAGGTAGTCCAATCATATCATGATAAAACATGAAAACTTCAGACTTCAACTACAATTTACCACAAGAGTTAATTGCTCAAAAACCAGCAGAACCACGAGACAGCTCTCGTCTTATGGTCGTGGACAAAAAAAACAAAAATATTGAGCATAAGATCTTCACAGATATTGTTAATTATTTTCAAAAAGGGGATTTGTTAGTTTGGAATAATTCTAAAGTTTTTAAAGCTCGTCTTTTTGGTCAATTAATTTCTGCTACTGGCAGGATTTTGCGTGATCATGATAACCCTATTGAGATTTTTCTTGTTCGTCCGATGGAAAATACTGGCGTCTGGAAAGTTTTGGCTCGTCCTGGCAAGCATGTCCAAGCTGGCGTGAAGATAGTTTTTGCTAAAGATTTTTATTGTGGAGCAATTATCAAAGAAACAGATGGTACAATTCTAGTGCAATTTTCCGATGATGAAAACATAGTTAGACAAAAAGCTAATCAGTATGGCCACATTCCTATACCGCCATATGTCAAAGATGAACCACACGAATTGGAAATTTATCAAACAATTTATGCTAACAAAGATAAGGAGGGGTCTGTGGCAGCGCCTACTGCCGGATTTCATTTTACCGATCAGGTTGTCGAAAAATTAAAAGCCAAAGGCGTTGAATTTGCTGATGTGACTTTGCATGTTGGGCTTGGTACATTTCTTCCAGTAAAGTCAGAACGTATAGAAGATCATACTATGCATAGTGAGTGGATAGAGGTATTAGAAGAAACAGTAGAAAAAATTAATCTTGCAAAATCTGAAGGAAGGAGAGTGACCGCTGTTGGAACGACGACAGTAAGGACTTTGGAAGGTGTGGCTTGTTTTGGTTCTGAACCAGCGGTGTATAAATTATCAGGAAGGAGACAACACAAACTTCGTTCCTATAAAGGAGATATTAATATTTTTATCAAGCCTGGTTTTGAATTTCAAATCGTCGATGCCATGATTACCAATTTTCATTTACCAAAGTCAACACTACTGATGCTGGCATCTGCCTTTGCTGGTAATAGAGAATTTATGCTAGAATGTTATAAAAGTGCCGTTGATAATAATTATAGATTTTATAGTTTTGGAGATGGAATGTTTATATATTAAATATTTTTATTAATTATCTTATGACTGAAAAAAATTAGGGGAGGGTAATGAGACATATAGACATAGAGGCAGTGATGTCTTTGAGCCGATTCATCGCCCTCTCCGTAGCAGTGATCGAGACTCTAGTCCATACCTAAGGCCTTCACGATCTGGCAAAAGATATAAGGACTGGTTGTCAGGAGGTGAAAATGAAGAATTAGATCCTGAAGAGACATTTTCTTATGTAGATGAAGAATCGGAGACGTAATATTTGTAAAATCAGCAAATGTTAGAGTTATTTATAAATTTTAACAAATGTATGTTATATGATTTTACAAAAAAGTTTGGGGAAGCTATTTCATTTTTAGAAAGTTCTGATATATCTAGCCCAAACAAACCAGTCATTCCACATGCTTTACGTGTTGGTAAATATTTATTTGAAAAGGGAATGGACAACCAGATTGTGAATGCTGGTTTGCTTCATGATATGTTGGAATGGTCTTCTGTTGTCGAAAGTGAAGTAGAAGAAAAATTTGGAAAAAGAGTTTTAGAATTAATAAAAGCAAATACAAAAGACAGAAATATTGAAGATAAAAATAAAAGAATGATTGACAAAATTGAAAGGTGCAAGCAAGTGGGTGACGATGCACTTGCCATAAAGATTGCAGACACGTTAGACAGTTTTTATTATTATTCTGAAATAAAAAGTGAAGAGGAAATAGATAGGTGTCGGAGGTGGACAAAACTCTTGATTGACAATTTGTCTGTTAATTCACAAAAAGTTTTTTTACAGGAACTAAATGAGATGATAAAATAAAAAAGAAGTACAAAATTTGCACTCCTTTTTTATTTTGTAAGTAAGTTTTTATTTAGTAACGATCGGACTAAAATTAGTATCATTATCAAAATAATCTATTGCCTCTCTCACTTTCAACCAATTTACTACCCGATAAGTAATTGGTAACAAGACTACTTCTAGTAGAATTTTGAAAATATAATTTGTAATCCAGATTGTCCAAATCAAGTCCCAAGGAAGAATGCCACCAAAAGCAATTAATAAGAATATTGTAGTATCGAAGAACTGACCGACGAGCGTAGAGCCGATAGCTCGGAACCAGAATTTTTTACCTACCATCTTAACTTTCAATTTTGCCAAGACATAACTATTTATGAATTCACCAAGTAGATAAGCACACAGACTACCAAGGACAATTCTTGGTACTACACCTAGGATTGCGTTGTAAGACTCTTGCAGTCCCCAGATTGGGTCAGCTGGTAGTAGACCGACAAGCCAGAAAGTCATGACCATGATAATATTCATCGCAAAGCCAATCCAGATCACTCGGCGAGTGCGGGCGTAGCCATAGACTTCGGTCAGGATATCTCCGAAGATATAAGCAAGAGGGAAGAGGACCAGCCCTCCATCAAAGCTCATACCATGTAAGATGGCAATTTTGCTACTACCAATATTTGACAGAATTAGAACCACTGCAAAAGCGGCAGTGATGAGGTCGAGGTATTTGAATCGAGACATAAGATTTAATTCTAAAATAATTTTATGAGATAGATTATAACAATCTATTTTTAAAAAGCAAGTTTTACATCCAACTTTTTTTCAACTCCAAAAATCTATCTTCTTTTACTGCTGTTCTCATCCCTTGCATTAAGTTTAATAAGAAATGGAGATTGTGAATTGTGGCTAGTCGATAAGCAAGCATTTCTTGACTTTTGAAAAGATGTTGGAGATAACTACGTGAGTGGTTCTGGCAGGTGAAGCACGTACAAGTTGGATCAATTGGATTTTTATCAGCCCTGTGTTCAGTATTCAGAATGTTGATATGCATTTTTTTGTCAATTTTTGGATGGACAAACAACCTCCCATTGCGCGCCACACGAGTAGGGGAGACACAGTCAAACATGTCTACCCCACGTTCTACTACTTCAAATAGGTCAAGTGGTGAATGTCCGACACCCATCGTATAATGAGGCTTGTCTTTCGGAATGATTGGATTTACCCAATCTAAGATTTTTTTGGTTGCTTCCATATTATACCCGACGCTCTCTCCGCCAATCGCAATGCCATCAAAATCTAGATCAGAAATAAATTTGGCAGATTCTTCTCGCAATTTTTTATGTCCGGCACCTTGAATAATTCCGAAGAGGAATTGCTTGTATCCGTGGTAGCAATTATTTTTTTTATGTTCAACAATACAGCGTTCTGCCCAGTCATGCGTCCTGTCTAGTGCTTGCCTAGTATATTTTTCATCAGCATCATCAGGCGTGCATTCGTCAAATGCCATGATAATGTCAGCTCCGATTTTGTGTTGAATTTTAATCGCTTCTTCAGGAGTAAATCTATGGGTAGATCCATCAATGTGAGATTGGAAAGTCACTCCATCATCATCAATCTTGGTAAGGCCGCCCTGCCCTTTTGCTTCCTTTTGTAACCCTAATGAAAAAACTTGGAAACCACCAGAATCAGTTAGAATTGGCCCATCCCACCCCATAAATTTATGAAGTCCGCCAAATTCAGCAATAAGATTTTCTCCTGGCCGGAGGTGAAGATGATAAGTATTGCCCAGAATAATTTGAGTATTTATTTTTTTTAAATCTTCATTATCAAGCGTTTTCACTGTGGCTTGAGTACCAACCGGCATAAAAATAGGCGTCTCAATATCACCATGTTCAGTATGGAGTATTCCTGTTCTAGCGAGGGAGTTTTTTTCTTGATGAGTGATTTCGAACATAATTTTAATGTGAGAATATGTTGGTTGACGTTGATTTTAGCGCATTTGCAGATAAATTTCAACTGTTCCTATATAAGTGAGTTAGATTGCTACATTGTTAAATTATTGCTAACATATCTTTATGAAGAACAGGAATCATCGTATTTTTAATTTAATTTGCCTGTTTTTGATGGCATTTTTTGGTGCAGGGTCTGTATATACTTGGCAAAGCAGTCAGACAATTGACTACACCACACAGGTGGCTGATATTCCTACTTTTGTATATCGCAATGGAGATATTATACTTGAAGAACAAAATCAATTTGTTAGTAATGAACAACTAGAAATTACAAAAGAAGATGACACTACGCCAGTTGTGACTTTGGAGCAATTTAATCAACAAGAATCAAGGAGCGTGGATAAACATGTTGATTCCCAGCAGTTGCCAAAAGAAATAAATCTTGACGTTCCCTTTACTTCTCAAGCACCAGAAAAAAATTGGGAAGAGCCTTGGCAAGATGCTTGCGAAGAAGCAGCCGTCCTTATGCTTGATGCTTATTATAATGATTATGGTTTGAGCGTGTTGTCAGTCAAAGATGAGATATTGAAAATGGTGGAGTGGGAAGAGGGGCAGGGGTGGGGTGGGAGTATCGTAATTGAAAAAGTAAAACAATTTGCAGAAAAATTTCAAATTTCAAATTTCAAATTTCAAATTGTTGAAGATCCTACAGTTGAAGATATCAAGCAATATATTGCCAATGGAAATCCAGTTTTGGTCGTCGCATCTGGCAAAGATTTGCCCAATCCACACTTCAAAGATGGCGGCCCAGATTACCACGCTTTGATTATCCGAGGCTATACAGAAGATAGTTTCATCACTAATGATCCTGGTACACAATTTGGAAAAAACTTTCAATACAAGTATAATGATCTTATGAGTGCCATTCATGATTGGAATGATGGCGATGTAAAAAATGGGAGGAGTGTAATATTGGTAATTCAAAGTAAATAGGTGATTTTAGCTTGTCACAAAGTAATCTTCTATTCGTTTCATTTAATGAAAATCTAGTTATGTATGATGTCGAGCAAATAAAAAATTTGCTAACACAAGCGAAAAATGGTGATACAGAGGCCTTTGGGACTGTGTACGAATCTTATTTTTCTCAAATTTACCGTTATATTTATTTTCGAGTAAAAGATAAAGAACTGACTGAAGATTTGGTGCAGACTGTTTTTATAAAAATTTTTGTTAATCTTGATTCTTTTAATCCAAAATATCCCCGCACATATTTTTTTACAGTTGCCAAGAATATTATTACAGATCATTGGCGCAAGAAAAAGGATATTTTATTTGATGAGAAAGACAGCACTTTTGCAAAAGTAGCAGATCATGGTAACGATCCTCATAGCGATATGGAAGACAAAGAGAGAAACTCTATGGTGCAAAAAGCAATTGGATTATTGCAAGATGACCAACAAGAAGTAGTGCAACTCAAATTTATTCACCAATTATCAAACAAAGAAATAGCTCAGATTTTGAATAAAAATGAAACAGCTGTTAGACAACTGCAGTGCAGAGGACTAAAAAAATTACGTGAATATTTTAAAGAGAATAATGTTTTATGAATAATAAAGAAGATAAAATTTATGAGCAAGTTTTAGAGATGCTAGACCAAGGCAAGAGTCATGGAAAAATCTTGGCATCTTTTGGAGATGGGCACGATGAAGTCAAAGAAATTTTTGAAACGATTGATATGGTTGGCAAGGAAGAAATAAAGCCAGATAAAACACTATTGCAATCAGTGATTGACAAGGTAAATAGCGGAGCTGTCACAAATAGTGGGGACGTTCGTTTAAATATTATAGAAAACGTGCACGATAAAAAACAAAATTATTTTATTTACTCATTAATACGAATGTTCTCTATGAAAAAATCGTTTTTATTTGCTGGTGGCGGAGTAATAGTCATTTTGTTGGTTGTCGGATTATTGTCTTTTCTAAATTATAATCAAAATAACAACACGATGGCTATCTCATTACCAGAACTTGAGCAAACTCTTGCACTCGAGACAGAGCCTATGGAACAAGATTTTGAAGAACTAGATTCGTTTTTAGTAGATGATCTTAATATCGACGAAGATCTTCTAGTGTTGGCAAATTTTGGGGATGGTGTAACAGCAGATAATAATTTGAGTTTATCTTCAGCAGCCACCAATGTCGAGGGGTTAGATGATGACGTGGGTGCAGAATTGAATAGTCTTCTTCAGGATCTTGAAGAATTAGATGGGCTTGATGATGGCTATGTTAGCGACATTGACACCGAAATTAGTGAATTGTTTTCTTAATTTTTAATATAACAATATGACAAAAAAAATATTTATTACCAGCCTTCTCGTTACATCTGTCTTCATTTTATTTGCAGGTAGCGTGAGTGCTGTCACCCCACCACAAGATGATAGACTTGACCGCGAACGTTTTCTTCATAATGAAAAAGCACAAGAGTTAATTAAAGAAAAAGAACAAGAGCTTGCTGATCGCCTTATCGAAGCAAAGAGTAAACAAAAGGCAATTGTTACTCCTCCTCAAAAAGATAGGCTTGACCGCAGACGTTATCTAGGTGCTATGGAGCAATACAATGAAACTGTAGATCAATACAAAGTATCAAAAGAAAAATTATTGGAAATGCGTGCTCAGTATGCACAATCGAAAGACGCAGAAAACAAAAAACAGTTTGAAGACCAGGCCAAAAAATATTTGACAAAAACAGTAGAATCTCTGGTTCAACGTTTGCAACGTATCAAGACTTGGGCAAGTAATCATCCCAATATTTCAGTCGATGTCCAAGATAATATTGTGACCAAGATGGACGAACAAATTGCTAGACTCAATGGACAATTGGACAATCTCGATAATAAATCTTTAGATGAGTTGAAGGTATTGGCACAAGCTGTGCGAGAACAGCTTGGCGACTATAACAATGCAGTAAAAGAAGCAGTACAAATGGCTCAAGCCAGTTATGTCAATAAAGTATGGGGTAACGCACAAAATTTACTTGCTAGATTGTTTAGCAATGTAAATATCCTTGAGGGGAAAGGTATAAATGTTGTCAAAGCTAGAGAAATATTGTCTAGAGCCACTGAAAAACTTAGTGGAGAACCAAGTCGTGAAATGATATTGGAAGCCTATAATGATTTGCGTGTGCTAGTAACTCACTTGAAAAATGCGATTACTCAAAATCAATAATGAACATGTTTGAGAAAAGAAAACATTGCAAGAAAACCTGGCTATTGTCCAGGTTTTTTGTATTGTGCTATACTTAAATATCGTTTTAAATGGTAGCATATGAAAATATTACAAATCAATAAATTTTTTTATAAAAAGGGTGGTGCCGAACAGCACTACTTTGACTTGATGAAGCTTCTGGAAGATCACGGACAGGAAGTAGTCCAATTTTCCATGCAGAGCAGACAAAATGAAAAATCCAAGTTCGCCAAGTTTTTTGTCTCGCACATGGATATTCATAATTCAGACCAGTTAGATTTCATCCAAAAAATAAAAAACGCTGGCAGAATATTCTATTCTTTTGAAGCTAAGAGAAAATTAGAAAAATTATTAAAAAAACATCCAATAGATATTGCTCACATTCACAATATCTACCATCACATTTCACCATCAATTTTATCCGTCTTAAAAAAGCACAATATTCCTGTAGTTATGACAATTCACGATTACAAGTTATTTAGTCCAGAGTATAAGTTTTATCATCATGGTAAAGCTAGACAAGAGCAAGCTCAAGGATGGTATCTGAATTGTATCAAAACAAAGTGTGTCAATGACTCACTTTCTCAGAGTATCTTTTTGACTTTAGAAATGATATTTCATCACAAGATTATGAGGTACTATGAACGTTATGTAGATTTTTTTATTGCCCCTAGTGAATATGTTAGAAGTATATTTTTAAAGTATGGCTGGACAGAAGACAAAATAAAAGTGCTACCAAATTTTTTGTCATCAGATTTGCCACGTGTGGATAAAGTAATTCGACCACCAAAAGAACCACATTTTGTCTACGTCGGCCGTCTTTCTGAAGAAAAGGGGGTTGAAAAATTGGTAAAGTATTGGTATGATAACCAACTCTCTTATCCTCTGGATATTTATGGCTCTGGACATTTGGAGAAGAGAATTCGTATTCTCATAAAGACCAACCCTAATATACCAGTGAACATTGTGGGGTTTGTCCCGAGAGAAAAATTATTGAATGCATTGAAAGACGTGACAGCCGTAGTCATCCCCAGTCTGATGCCAGAACCATTTGGTTTGACGGCTATTGAAGCTTTTGCAATAGGGATACCTGTTGTAGTTAGTGGATCAGGGGCACTAAGTGGGATGGTTGAAAAATCTCAAGCCGGAGTAATATTTGATTTGGAAAAGAAAGGAAGTCTGGAAAGAGCTTTGCAAGTAGTTGGGGATACAGAGTTTCGAAATCATGCTGTGGAATATATGAAAAAAAATCATGATCCAGAGCAATACTACCTAAATTTATATAATATGTACGAAAATCTTATCAAGAAGAATTAAGCAAGGTTATGAAGAAAAGTAGTTTTTTTATCAGTTTCTTTTTCGCCATTTTTTTTGGTTTATTTTTGCCAGTTGATTTTTCTTATGCTGTTGATACCAGCCAGCCGAGATTATCAAACATATATTTGAAGACTCCAATATCACATAGCGACGCTCAGTCATTATCTCGTTGGGATGTTGTCATTCTCCACATGCTTGCTCAGAACAATAGCGCCGAACAAATCAAGTACATGCGTAAATTGAATCCAGATATTATTATCCTCGCTTATATAACATCAGAAGAATTTCCTGTATCAGATTACCTGCAGTGGGATCCGAAGCCAGATGGTCTCTTGCGTCAAGAGTTTACTGGTATTAAGGATGATATGTGGTTGCGTGGAGCAGATGGGTATCATGTTGTTTTTTGGAAAGATTCTTGGATGTTGAATGTAAATAATTTATCTTGGAGAGAGTATTTGTCTAGCTTTGTAGCTAATAAGATTCTTTCTTCTGGTTTGTGGAATGGTGTTTTTTATGATAATGTCTGGACTGGGATATCATGGATTGATTCGCAAGTAGACATTGATGCCGATGGCCACAATGATCCAAAAAATATTGTAGATAGTTTTTGGGCATCTGGTATGAGTGATTTATTTCAGTTGACCAGGAAAAAGGCCGGTAACATTTTGATCATAGGGAATGGCGACCGTGGATTTTATAATGATTTGAATGGTTTTTATATTGAAAACTTTACTCAAAATAAACAGAGTACTTGGTCAGAGAGAATGAATTTGTATAGCCAATCAGCTCGTTCTAGCCAAAAAGAAAGAATCACGATTGTTGGCAACACAACTTTAGATATTGGCAATAAGAATGATTACCAGAATATGCGGTTTGGTCTCACCAGTGCTTTTTTGGAAGATGGCTATTATGCTTTTGATTCCGGCTCAAATACTCATGCTGAGCAATGGTACTACGACGAATACGATGTCAATTTAGGCTCAGCTATCGCCCCCTCTTACTCTGATCAAAAATTAAATACTTATGCCCCAGACATTTGGCGTCGAGATTTTGAAAACGGTCTTTCTATTGTCAACAGCACTGGAGCTATGAAGACCGTGGAACTAAATGGAGAATACGAAAAAATTCATGGTATACAAGATACAAAAACAAACGATGGAGCTATTGTTTCTGAAGTAGATGTCAACGGCTACGACGGTCTCATGCTTCTCAAGACTTTTGATGGACTGAATGATGTCCTCTTCACCAACGGTGATTTTACTAGGTTTATTCATCCTGATGGCACTATGGTTCGTAACGGTTTTTTTGTCTTTGAAGAAGATTATAAAGGTGGAGATCAGGTCGCCCATATTGATCTCGATGATAATGGCAAACGAGATCTAGTTGTTGTTTCCAAAAACAAAATAATGGCTTGGCGTGATGATGGTCAGATCTTCATGAAAATTTATCCTTATACAGCTTCTTATCAAGGAAAACTTCGGGTGGCTATTGGTGATGCTAATTTGGATTATAAAATGGAGATCTATGTCGCTCCAAGTGTAGGATATCCAGCTCCGATTAAGATCTATACTCGCAATGGCAGACAGATGAAAAAAGATTGGTTTCCATTTGGTGAGACATACAGCGGGGGATACAGCATGGCTGTCGGTAAGCTTACTTCTGGACCGTGGAACGAGCTAGCTATTGGTGCTGGCGAAGGCGTCGCTCCGATGGTCTCTATCTACACTTGGCAATACGACAAGATTGGTGAATGGCTCGCTTATGAAAAGTCTTTTAAAGGTGGGGTCAATTTGACTGCTGGAGATGTCAACGGTGATGGAGTAGACGAAATTATTGTCGGAGCTGGGCCAGGAAAGAAACCAGTGGTAAGAATTTTTGACATGCAGGGCAAACAACTCTACGATGAATTTCAAGTTTATTCAACTCTGGGAAATCCAGGTATTGAAGTTCGTTCTCTTGATGTTGATTTTGATGGTAAGGATGATATTCTTGGGATGGGTGGGGCGTTTTAAAAGCAATTTTATACTACTGTTCTAACATATTCCAACACCTTATTTGGTTGTACGATATTGTA
>PFPK01000032.1 GCA_002793015.1 Candidatus Magasanikbacteria bacterium CG_4_10_14_0_2_um_filter_37_12
TTAGGACTTTGAGCAGTCAGAACCAAGGCATTACCAACACCACTGGTACCATAATCTCCACGTGCTCCCTCGTCCAAGCTGGTAAACTTTTCATTACCAATTTGTTTTGCTCGTTTTGCCTTTACATCAGTAAAGGTACCTGTACCAAAAGCAAGTCTATCAGTCGTAGCGCCAGAAATCAAAGAGTCAAGTTTGCCTTTGGCAATTCCAGCCACCCCTTCTCTCTCCTTAGCCCAGTTGGACACACGTAAGGACTCAATGAAAGGATTACTAGCGCCCATCTCAGATAAAACTTTGTCATCTAGGCTGGCTTTTACACGAGCGTCCTTCAACGCTTTTTCAAACTGCTTTTCAAGATGAGCATTTTTGAACTGTTTTACTATTTCTGCACCTATACCAGCGGCCACTTCAGCGTCTGCTAAGTCTTCTACCAAACTTTGGCCAGGCCCTGTCACAGTAACCGCCTCCTTCGCCTTACTCTCATCAGCCTTCACCTTTGCCTCCATACTCTCCGCCTTCTCTTTTTGGAAAACATAAGCAGCCGCATTTCTCTTGGCTCTCATGTGCGTACCCTCGTCTTTACCATACAGACCCCACATCGTTGGCTTTGCTTTGTTGATATCACCACCCAAATACTTATCCAATTTCTTTCTTTCACCCTCATCTGCTCGATATTCACCAAGATGAGCATCTCGATGTACCTTCTTTTCATCAGCACTCATTTTCTTATATCCACTGACACCATGATTTTTTTCCAACCATTCGCCAAACATACCATCCTCGGCCTGGACTACCATTTCCGTTCCCTCATTCAAAAGTCGCTCTCTATTGTGTGCTTCACGAACTTTCTTGGCGGTCGGACTACGCATTTGAATAGCGGCCATTTCTTGATACTCAGCATAATTTCTTCTGGCTGTCAACGCACCCAGACCAATAATCCCAGCCCGCTTTGCTCTAGTGACTTTGTTACCGTCTTTATCCAATTTTACTTCACCTGTTTTTTTGTCAATTACATCTTCACGCTCTCCTCCATCCACTACTCCCAGCCCCACCTTACCTGCCAACCAATTAATACCTTTTACGGGTATGGCAGAAATTCCAGTCTCTCCGGTCTTACTCATATCTTTCATGCGGGTATCTTTTTGCATCTTGTGAGTCTTCTCCACACGTTCATCCAGCTTCTCTTGATATTCTTCATTGTACTTACCAAAAAACGGTATCTTTCGAAAACCAGCACTGTGCCTACGAAACTCTTGGATACGCTTTCCAGTCCTAACCCAACTCTTTCCACCAATCGCAGGAAAATTCATGAGTGGCTTCTCGATCGCTCCTTCAAATACAAAGTTAGACACACCTTCGACGCCCTCATTTACCCTCTTCGCACCTCTATCAAAAATCTTCTTACCAATGCCATATCCAGTAGCAAACTTGGCTACATCAGTCGCAAAACTCTTAATGCCAGGGAGTACACCAGAACCCTCAACATTGAGCTTCTGAACTTCACGGAGTCCCACCAAAAGAAAAGCAATAGACACCAGATAGCCGGCTAGATTTTCCCAAGTAGTGGCTTCAGAAATACTCAGTGCATGCTTTTTACCAGGTTCATTTTTATTCGTCACGCTGGTATTTAAAACTGCTTCAGCCTCATCAAAAGTATTGCCATCCATCTGGATATTTAATTCATTTTTAACAACATTATTGGTGCTAAGAGTGGCAAAAGCGAGCCAAAGAAAAAAGACCATCATCGGCGCAGCAATGACATAATTGGCAAACTCTTTCCAATACTCTTTGGCTTTATCTGCGGTACTAGGAATAACTTGCAAGACATAGGCCAGTGGAGAAACAATAATCAAGACCCACAAAGCCACCATCCGAGCAAGCATGATGACCAAGTACGCTGCCATAGTGACTGCCATGACGAGCGACAAAGCAAAAGCCGCCACAGCAGCCACAAAAAGCTCAATTTTCACCGCATCTCCAGTGTACTCACCTGCTTCGCCCGTCATCTTGTAGACTTCGCTGATGTTAAACATGTTGATCAAATTTCCACCGGCAGTAGCAGAAATAGCATTGACAAAAGTAATAGTGAAAACATGGGCGACATCAATAAACAGCTGAGCAATCATGTTGGAAAAATTGATAAACACGGCGGCAATGATCAACTTGACCAAAGTTTTTTTCCATTCGTACTGTTCAATTCCGAGAATTGTTCCAAAAGAAATAAAAAGAAGAGCCACCACAAAAAACATATTGGCCAGATCTCTCACCATCAACCAACCAAGCTTAACAGTCGGGACATCAATATAATTGTTGTACTTGGCAATCTCAATAAAAAACTTAAGGGCAAAAATAGTAAAGCCGATACATAGCCGAGCAAAAGCCAATGTAGATCGAGTAGCCCAATTGAGCAGTCCGTCTGAAATATATGTCCACCCTTGTGCGAGGACAGGAGTACTAAGACCAAACACAAAAAAAACTACTACTACTCCGAGGAGTATATAGCCAATATATCCAATCTTGCTCTTTAGTTTTAATTTGTCCAAGAGCCGATGGGCTTTATTTTTTATTTTTCCAAGATGCACAGTCCAAAGCGTGAAAAATAAATTATTTGATATATAAATAATACCATATTTTGACAAAAAGATGTAGTAGTGATGACAAGGTATGGGGATAATAATTTTAAGTTTGTTTTAGAATGACAATTTGGAGTGTTTCGTAATTCAAAATAATTCACAGAAACTTAGGTTTCATTTTTTTTCGATAGTGAGATAAGAAATAAGAGATAAGAGATAAGAGATACAAAAAAAAAAGACTCCTGTGAAGGAGTCAATTTTATAGTATCTTAGTCAATTTTGTAGAGATATCTTGGTTTCTTTTCCCAACCATCCTCAATAACATTTATTGTCACTGTTTTCTCAACATAATCATAACCAATTGTAACATTTTTTTTGTTATGTATTTTCTAGTAGAGACTAATTCATTGAATAAGAAACTCTTGGTTTTTTATCCCAGCCGTCAGGAACGATTGTGAGTAACAAGACTTTTTGATTGTAATCATAGTCAATAGTCACGTTGTCTCCATCATAATACGCGTGTTTAGCAGTGATTGGCAGACTCGTGCCGGAAACTTTGAAACTAGTACCTTGGGAGTCTGAATATGACAACTCGCACGTACTGTCTTTTGTTTTGAGTCCTATGGTCACCACTACTTTTCCTGGTCCTTGAAAGAAGCCCCACTTCCCTTTCACAACCTCAAGATTTTTGCATGGTGGTGGTGGTGGCGGTGGCAACTTGATATATATGAGTTTTCTCATCGGTTGCTGAAGTTGCTTGTACTGGACAACGATGTTCTTTACGATGTTCTTTCGTTGCGAATTGAGAACAGATGTATTGCGATACGATGGTGAGCTTGCCGCAAAGGCAGGCATGGCCATGAACAACATGGTGAAAAGAAATGAATAGGCGATGAGCTTTTTCATATAGTTGAGGTTAAATATGGTAACTTAATTATAGGAAGTAGACCATATTTTTGGCGTGTTGTCAATAGGCGAGATAGTGGATAAGTGCCAAATACAGTGGATATCGTTTATGGTGTCGGTATGACAATGATAGCACCTTGGAATTCAGTAAAGCTATTATATCCACGATTTAATTCACACTGTTGTTTTAACGAATCAGAATCATCATTATAACACCCAATAACACTCGGTGGGCAATTCCCATTACACCAGCCCCAGTTATCCAGCACCTGCACCCTCGGCTTGAAGACACAAATCTTATCACCACCATTCATACTAGAATTAACAAACAATCTGTCGGCCTGTACTTGAGTAATTTCATTCGTAGCTACAGCCTGATCAATAGTCTTTTGATATATCTTATCACAATTATAATTATTACTATACTCAAAATAATTCGGGTCACAAGCTCGATCTGTGTTGCCAAAACGAACCACATCAAAACGATCCAGATCACCAAATAACTGCTCTCCGAAATCAGAACCTGGAACACACTCGTATGGAGCCTCACCACTTTCTACAAATGGACAATCGCTACCAGTGTCAAAATCATGACAAGTAATGAGAGTAGGAGCTCCTGTCTCACCTACCTGACGGCAGTAACCAAGTTGTGATTCCCCACCAGTGTCTGAATCCTCACAATATGGTTTGTGATTCTTGTACAAACCATAGCGTCCTTCGTTGGTGATGAAGCCATCACCCCAGTCCACCATCACTCGACGAATTGGCATCCTGTTGTCATCGGCAAAAGCGAAGAAGCGAGCATGAGCCAGATAGCTACCTTTGGCGACAATCACTTCCGGTGATTGGTTCAGAGAATCTTCGTCAGGACCATTGACTCCGTCATAGTCGTGGAGAGTGCCATTCTTGGTGTCAACGGTAATATTGTCTGCTTCACCTGGCGTACAATTGGTAGCGTCACCTTTGGGGAAACACTTGGCCGGATTGAGGGAGTAGATTTGTGGTGGGAGACCATCTGGGGCTACTGTGCCGGCAAAGTCTGTACTTGTAACACCAGCTCCACCAGTCCAATCCATAAAGGTACTTTCTCCTTGCCAATCTGAACGCCTAGTGGCAATCTTGAGGAAACTGGCAAAAATGTTGTTGAGATCGAGATATGCTGATTCTTTTGTCTTATCATACAATCCGACAATAGTAGGTAGGTCATAAAAGATGTTTTCTGCTGATGATTGTGATTTACTGAAATTATCATCTTTTAAAATAATTTGGTTATAATCACTATATATATCCAGCTTTGGCACAGATAGAAGTGAGGCACAATCTTGTCCAGAATCGTTGCCTGGGCCATCTATAGAGAACTCTAATTTTTTATAACTGGCAGTAAAGCCTTTCATAAAAGGCGTTTGGCATGAATACGGTATGCCATCAGCCCCAGCATCGACAAATGGATAAGATCTGGCTTTACTAACATTTTCATCACTAGTCATTATTTTAGAAAAATCAAGATCTGTAGCCCCAAATGGAAAATTGGGTTGTTTGTTCATCGAAATATCAACCACTGCGTGGTTAATAGGCCATTTATGAAAATCAGGATTGGCATAAAGTGATTCTGTCCAAACTCTATTTGTCCAAGCCTTATTTGACTGTTCATCAACCACACCACTAGGATCAAATGTTTGAATAAATTCGGTACACATGTTGTTCAAAGTCGCCACGACAGCCACATTAAGACCGTTTTCCCAAATATTTCGGTCATTATCAATATCTTCCTTCATACCAACAACTTTATTAAAAGTCTCAAAAAATGTAGCTTGATAATCGTCACATTTTCTAGAAAGGTAGCCCAAAAATTCACCTTCTTGATTGAAATCCATGCCTACCGCAAACCAGTTGGTATTGCGCCTATCGTAGCAAAGCCTACCACTATCTTTGTAGCCATTGTTGTCAATGGCGAACTCATTATCAAAAAACACGTCTATCTTCGGTATACCACTAACCGACAAATTATTTTTTAAACGAGGAATCCAGGGGACACGATATAACTTATTATCATCATAACCTATGTGGCTAGGGTCAAAAAATATCATGACATAGCGTCGGTAAACATCATTACGGGGATCTTTTGCCTTGCCGGTATTTGCGTCATCGATTAAGTCTGTAAAAGAATCAGATGAATCTCCTGTTATATCCCATCGGCGCTTTAACAACTTATCATCCTCACCACTATTCAAGCCTTTTTCAATTACATAACTCAATACAACACCGGCACCTTCTTGTCCTGATGATATGATATCACAGACATCTTCTTCTAAATTATTGCGCACAAATCCAAGCCAAGGAAAAGATTTATCATCAAAAATATAAGTCATGCAACCAGAATTACTATAATGTGTTATATCAAAGTCACCAGAAAATGCCCTTGTAGATTTGGAACTCATCAACTTAATATTATCAACTGTATCTATATCTTTATTATTACTTTTTTCTATATCAGCATTAGTTCTCAGTGCATTAAAATCAATAAATAGCTCATTGTCGTATGACACAGGATTAAATTTCTGAGCTCCCCCTAGATATGATAGAGGGATAAAGTAAACTTCCTTCAAGTCGTATTCATTCATTACAGCCTCAAATGGTGCACGGTATAGGACAGTATTCATCTGTTCATCAGTGATATGATGTGGGCCAGGAGCATTGGCTAGTCCGGATATGTTAGCATCATCCAACTGCTTAATCCCATCGTCGACGAATGTTTCTATATCATCACCATACTTATCATCCTTTGAGTTAATAGATAAATTGGGTATATTTAATTCATTGGTTTTAAAGTAGAATTGGTCATTAGCAGTCGGAGTGAAATCGAATTCTTCATCCCAAATACGAGGAGGATAAACCACCGTACCCAAGGATCTTACATAACTCTGCCCACGAGCTCTCTTTTTGTCTACGTTATCATTCGTATTATCTGGAAATTCATGTGGAAAATCAAATTCGTAAGCATAGGGTCTAGGAAACAAATTGTATATCTTTATATTATCTATATCAGAATCAATAAGATGCGGTGACTTATAGTCATCGTCGTATTCTGTGTTTTTTTGCCAAAAACTTTCCTCATTATTGTTATTTGTACATTTGCTCCCGTCATTTTTACCTTTATCTGTACAATACAAATCACCAAACTTAATATTACGCGTTGCTACTGACTCAATACGCAATATGATAGAACTTGAATAGGTTCTAAAAACTTCAAAATCAGGATTTGTCTTATCGTAAGAAGAGCCTGCAAAAAGAGCATAAGCATCTAGAAAAGATGTAATAAATTTTCCTTTCAAGAATTTATAATAACCACCATCACAATCAGGATCCAATATGTGTCTTACTGGATCAACATGAATTGTACCATCCAATCCACAATTTATTTCTTCGCTATCGTAAACAGCACTGTCTATAAGATTCACGGGATCAGTCGCTTCTGTACAATAAACCCCTTGAAATCCTTTAGCCGCATCCTTATCAGGATTGAACCCAGAGTCAGGGAAAATATTATAAATATCCAAATTGGAGGCAGAGACATCCACTGGATACCAAGTCAAACAAGCAAACTTCTCTGAGCCCTTGCCATAGATCGGTCGACTAAGATCATATTCCAAACAATGCCCGACCGTGCCAATCTGAATATCTTTGGTACCAATCTTAATACATTTGGCTTGACTTTCTCCCTGATCTAGATTGTTACACTGTGAAGCCTGCTGACAGAACCAACCATTGCGATCTGGATCATCAGCTTCTCCAGTATATAAGCCCCCCGAACAAATACCATAACCTTTTAATCCCTTAGTTGGATCACCAAAAGACTTCAAAGACCAATAGTCTACAGTACCCAAATAGTCTTTGTAGCCTAGCTTCACATAATTACAAGCACACTCACCATCCTGACAAACATGGGTGCTATTGTATCCGGTCTTCCAATCTGAAATCTCAAATCTATACACAGGATCATTCCCGCTATTATTACCCACCACACCTTTGGCATCACTTTCCAAAACCACATCATAGGGAAAAGGACTGTCTGGCTCTGGTGGAGCCTTACATTGTGCAGGCCCTACTACCTGAGTAGCATCTACAAGATATTTAGGATTGGTAGAATCAGAAGGAAAATCAGCATTGCTGATTGGCAAGATACAGCTACCCTGGACGCACCTGCCACGGCCACTTGGCCCACAAGTACTAACCCAATCACCAGATTGAGCTGTACAAGCCTGACTGCCATTGCCCGCAACCTTGAAATAACTATCTGGAATCTTGTAGACCAGATAAGAATTGTCCGTGTCTACTTGTCCGGCATAATCTTCGTATAGTTGATAGGCAGCAAGAGTATTTGGAACACTGACAGCGCGGTAGTCAGTAATTTGGAAATTATCAAAAATAGAATAACCAGAATAATCACCGTCACCATACCAAGAAGTGTCACGATTGATATATTTGTCTTGACTAAGGACTTGGTCGGATATATCGATTACATTCTTGTCTACCCAGTGTGTACAGGTATTACCATCTGTCTTGTCACAAGCCTTGAGCTCATAACAAAGTTTGGCATCTCGACCATTTTCCAATTCAAATGGTACAAAAGATTTGCAATCAAGCCATTCACTACATTCACGATCTCGATCTACTTTGAGAACAATATTAGCATTGTTGTTGGTCGGATTGGCATTGTCTGAAATAGGAGAAACCAAAGTATCAAGAACACTACCAAAACTTCCTTTGGCTTTTTGTTCACTCTTTGTATATGTCAAATCTGTATTATAATTTTTGGTTGGGTTGTCAGTCTGATCAAACAATACACACCCCTCTCTTAGGCTAGCTTGACCACCTTTACACTTGCTCAAATCAGCAGTCAAATTATTATTGAAGAGCACATGATAAGGTTTGCCATCTGGATATACACTAATATCCATCGGATCCAAAAATTCTGTACAGGCATTATACTGTGGTTCGCACAGACCTACATAGCCATCATAGTCAGGCGTACCATTGGACCACAATCCATAACTGGCAAAAGAATCAAAATATTCAGGATAACAAGGAACAGGCTCTTTGGTGAGACAAGTGTCGCCTTCTCCACACCCCTTGGCCTCATTACCATCCTTATCTTTATCGGCTGTACAAAGTTCTCCAGAATTGCTACATTGGCCAATTCCATCTTGCAAAAACCAGCCACTCACTTTGTTTCCTTTGACAACCACTTCAGGAAGATATTGGCAAAACTTATGACCATTGAAGAGAGGATCTTTGAAATAAGCGGTCTGCCCTTCGGCAGAAAAACGACCACAGGATAATTGCTCCTCCAAACAAAGTGTACCATCTGTTCCTAAATAATTATCAGGATTATTGATTAAGAAATTCTCGCTATATTCATAAGAATTTGGGTTGTTGTCGTCTGGCACCAACTGGTCTTCAAGAGCAATCTTCTGACAACCAAGCTCAGAGCTGTCACATCTGTACTGTGGAGCATTGGTCAAGAACAATGGTGAATCATCAGGAGTATCGGCCGGAATGAGCACACTGGAGTTATCAATTACCAAAAATAGTCCTTTTTGCCCGACTGCTGGATTACTAGTGTCATCAGGAGTAGATTTTATAATAATTTCTTTACCAACTTGATTAGCACCACCAAAAATATAATCTTTTGATGGCAAGACTACTGGCAAATCCATATAACAATGATCCAAGCCAGAATCAATTGTACATGTGTAGGTCTGTCCAGCAATTGTTTTACTACACTCAAGTGGCGGACCTACGACAGATTCACCTTTAATCAATTGAGCAAAAGCTGATGATGCGATAGCTGCATCGTATTCGCCATTAACACATTTGGCATTGAAGACTTGCGTTTCTTCTGCCCCAAGACCTTCAAGAGTATTGTAAGTATCATAGACTGGCTGGCAACCGACAGCTTCTTCTCGACAGAGAGAGTCGAACCCTGTTGTATAAACTAATTCTGGAGAAAGAATACTGGTGTACTCTTTACAACCAAGAGCCACGCCTGGGAATGGCCCGGCAGGATTCTGACTTGCGTCAAAACATTCTGCTGGTACATCATATCCTTCTGGTGTCTTCCAAGAATTTTTTATTAAGTATTTCTTTTCATCAACACGCCTTAATTCTACATTATCAATGTAATAAGCTCCTTTGAGAGCACTGGCACTGCGGTCAAAAACAAGAGACATCTCCACATTTTCTGCACCATCAAATTGGACTGGGCCAACCTGATATTTTTTCCAAGTAGAACCAATTGATACTCCCTGTTCAATATCTAATAGCGGATCAAAAGTAAACGACCACTCATCATCGCTACCTTGTTGGAGATAAATAATGATATTTTGGGTAGTGCCTCTAGCCCAGAAAGACAGTTCATAAGAAGTATCGGGCTTTACATCAACAGCCTGAATCTTTCTTTCCGCATTATCTGTATTGATTTGCAATGAATATCCGCCCACTTGCAAAGACTCTGGGCTGACTACCACACTTGCCGGACTCCAACCTTCTTTGGCCATGTTTAGAGCATCAGCATTGCTAGCGTCATCTAATTCGAAAGTGTCTATATTGAATACTGACTCAGTATTATTGGCGGCATTACCGCTATAGATTCGACAACCATTGGCCTCTGCTATACATGACGTAGACTCACCAGTAGCATCAATGGCATTGTAAACACATGATTCACTTCCAGCGTTCCACTCTCCACCGGCATAACATCTTTGACAAGCGTTGACTGTATTGCCGTCAACAATAGTTGAACTCCAAATTCCTTTTTTCTTTAGACATTGAGATTGATCAATATTTGGATCGACTTCTAGACGAGACTCTGTCTTCCTTAGTGGATGACAAGCAGCTGAAACGGTGACGGTCTCTGCAAGCAGACGATAATATATACTACCATCTGTCCCATAAAGAGCACGACAATCATCATCGGCATACTCAGACCCTTCTACTTTATTGACCAAGTTGGTATATAATTGTTTATTACACTTGGCATAATGATCTTCGAGAATACTAGCACTGTCATCAATGTATGCTGGTGAATTGGCTGTGAATTCGTCTTTTATTTCCTGATCAATCGACAAAGAAGAAATATAGCTGGCATCTTCAGCGCCAACTTTGGCTAGATTGTGAACTTTGAGGACATATCCTTCTGTGCCTGATCCTTCCCAAGAGTAATAGACATTGCTATTGGATCCATCGGGCTTCTCGCATCTCTTTATATATGTATAGTATTCCAATCCTTCTCCACCAGAAGACACGGCATCAATATTGGTAAATTCATCACAACCTGCGTATGGCAAACTACATTGGTCAGCATATGGTTCTGGAATAAAATATAATGGATAAATTTTTGATTCAAAATTCGTAGCTTCTTGTTGGAAAGTCTCATAGCCTACACAATTGGCATTACAAGCATTGCCCCCAACCACACCCGGGATACCAAAATCTCCTGTGGCTGTAGGTGTATACAAATCGCAACCAACTTCCTCTTCAACACAAGCTTGAGCAAAATTTGTACACTGTTCATCACCGTGCATATCGTTCTTCACTTGTTGCAAAGTAGTTGGCCAATCTATCTCAGGAGTATTTAGATTGGTGTCATAACAACCCAAATATTCTGGAGCCTTTTTCAAATGTATTTTGTCATTTCTATCCTTTATGTAACTTCCAGTAATTTTGTCTTTTCCAAATTCTAATGTGTTAGGATTTTTTTGGGCAGAATAAAATAAGGAACATCCTTCATTATCAGGAGAACAATTTGAGCTTTGTTTGACGCCACCATCAATAATTTTTTCATTAAAATTAACAACTTGATTCCGGCCAATAGTCTTATAACCAATACGATAATCGTCACTAGCTGTCCCAAACCACGCACCGTTAGCTTGCTCAAGACTATATGAGCTACAACCAACTGAATCCACATTACAACTACCATAATCTAAAGTACGAGTGAGATAAGAAACATTTTCTTTACTCGTTTCATTGAAAAAATTTTGGCAGGTGACGTATTCAGCCGGACAAGTGTCTCCAGGCAAATGCCAAACATTTTTTTCTTGAGTACAATATGCAAAATAATTGGCTGTGGTGCAAGATCCATTCTTATCTTCTGTAATACAAGTAGAAAGATCGGCACATTCATTTTTTCTTTTGGCAAAATTTGGTGATTCCAAAATAGGAGTATTGATGAGAGCTTCGCATCTGGCATCTGGTACACGAATCACCCAGTTTGGATCGATCAAATGACAATACGGCTTGCTCGAATCATAGACTACTTCTCCATTTTCAAAAAGACAGTCTTCAAAACCTTTTACCACCTTGCCAATCTGCCAAGGATTGTCTGGATCAGATCGGAGTGCGGCAATTTCAAAACCAAGAGGCAAAATTCTCGCTTTCCTTAACTTTTGGATATTGGAATAACAAAAACCAGTAGTCCGACAATCACCACTTTCGTTATCTGATGTTCTTCTAGGAGAGATAAGCGGAGTCATTTCATCAATCAAATTTTCTTCAAAAATTGCCTCATAAATAGTCAGCGGACGACCATTGGAAGCAATGTCAATAATTCTTTTGAAATCTGTATCAATAACACACTCATTGAGAGCAGGATTATCTGGATTGGGACATGAAGTATAAAACGTACTAATATCATAGTTTTCAGGAGATTTGGACGGAGTATTGGCAGTAAGAAAACTAAAGGCTCTCTCGGCTGCTTGACGCTTACCAACCAATGCCGACACGCCATAAAAATCAAAGGAGCCAGGCGGTGGAGCAATCGGTACTAGACCTTTGGTAAAAATATTCTTCATTAATTCAGAAGTCAAAGTATTTAAAAATACAGAAGCCGACATGGGAATAATTTGCCACAACTCTGAAGCATACATACCGGCAATTTGTTTAGCACTCTGATCACCTTGATGCTTCCCTGTAAGAGCAGTGGCCTCCTCCTTGACGAGTGCTGGTGGAGTTTTGATCTGCCCGCTAATTAAGTCTGTCACTGCCTTGAACCCATCACCAGAAGATCTCTCGAGAGCAAGAGATTCTTTTTTGTGAACTTCAAGCTTATCTACCTTAGCCATTGCCCCCAGCATAAACCCAAAATCAGTTTCAGTAGTATCAAGACTACCCGCAAAATCACCAGCCATATCCAAATTCACTTCAGGTGCTTTCAAATTGCCACTCTCATCAAACCAATTACTCTTTAGAGTCTGAAAGGAACAACTGGACTGTGGTCGTCCACCGCCACCGCCTCCCAAAGCACCTGCACCTTTTTGTTGTATACCAGAAGCAGAGGACTTTGCCTGATTCGCATAAGACTGTGCCTGATTCGCATACTTGCCAATATCTAAGTCAGTAGTATCATAAATTTTGCTAAGCCCTACTTTGAGCCCAGCCTGGAGATCAAGGCTTGGTGGGGCACAAAGATCTAGCCCCCACTCTTTACCAAGAGCACCAATTGCCTCTCCAGCCGAATCGCCGGCCACTCCAGCTAAATATTGGTCAAATGGTTTGTCAAAAATTAAAGACCCCTCTCCCTTGCCCCCAGCAGCAATATACACTGCAGCGTCATAAGCTAGTGTCCGCAAAAAATGAGAAGCAAAATTAACAAGTGAACTCATGAGAGCAGACAATACTCCCTTCAAAATTTGTTCTTCAATATTTTTGCTTTGTCCCGGAACATCTACTTCTGTTTTGGTTGGCACAGGTGCTGGCTGGGCATAGACATATGATGGAAATACAAAAGAAGAAGCTAAATTGAAAACTACAAAAATAACAATGGCCGATATGGTATAAAATTTTCTTCTTTTGTATCTGTCTGCAAACATAGTTTTAGGGGTGGGTGTTTAGGTAAGTTTAGGGATTTAGGTATTTAGGGGCATATGTAGTTAATTTGTATTTTAAGGTATTTAGCATTTTCATTACTTCCTCTAAAAGATTGTCTGCTGGCGTGTAGTTGATGTTTGAATTTTTATATAATCTCTTTGATAATTCTATTTGCATTTCTAGTTCAGCACCAGAAGCAAAAGCTATTACTACAAAATGTCTGTAGTCTTTCTTTGTTCCACGAGTCTTTCCTTCGGCAATGTTGGAAGGTATGGATACAGCTGAACGACGCATTTGTGAAATCAGGCTGTACAATTCAAAATTTGGGAAATCCTCTGTTAGCCTATATACCTCCACAACCAAATTCATAGACTTCTGCCATACCATTAAATCTTTGTAAGATGAAATAGGTATTCCTTCCATAACCTAATAACCTAATACCTATATTTACCTAATAACCTAACTCCCTGACAATACTTCTTTGGCAACTTGAACCAGCATTTCATCATCAATTTTTTCTAAATCAGCAGCGGAAATATTGCCAGTAGCCAAGATGGCTGCTCGTAGTTTTACAGGATCATCAAGTAAGGCTGACAAATCTGATGTTTGTAAGGTAACAGCAGTAGTGCTTGTGCCAACACTAAAATTGGCAGGAGCATTATTTTGTATAACATTGTTAGCCATTTTGATTAGAGCCTCATCACTAATTTCAGCTATCTGTGCTTCTGTAAATTGTCCTGTAGAAATTAGCATGGCTCGCAATTGAGAAGGATCTCCCAAAAGTTGTTGAATCTGAGGGCCAGGGTCAAACCCGTCATCCAAAACTCCAGATGCTTCTGCCCCAACAGGAGTAAGTATCAAGTTGTCTTCTAACTTTTCAGGAACAAATTCCGAAACACTACAGTCTTTGCCCTCTGGGCATAGGGGGTCTGTGCCAGCATTAATCTCATCGCTGTCACTCAAACCATCTGAATCTGTATCTGGCAAATATGGACTGGTCTGATAAAATGTAAGTTCTTCAAAATCTTTCAACCCATCTAGATCTGTATCGATACTTTGCAAACGAACTGTCTGATCAAGCAGTACACTAGCCTGACCAAGATCTTGGGAATTTGTCGAGACAAAAAACGGACCAAAGATATTATTGCGCATTTGGATAAATCCAAGTCCAACTGCTAAAAAACCAAAAACGAGCAGAAAGACAAACCCTGTCTTTTGCCCAGTGGAAAGACCCTGTTGTGTAGGATCGCTACTCATAAAAAATATTGTTGTTATTATACCAGAAAAATAAAAAAACTAACAATATTTTGGTATTGTTAGCGTGGATAAGTAGCGTAGGGAATACAAAATGTGGAATATAGAATGTAGGCGGTGTTTAGGTATTTAGGTATTTAGGTATTTAGGTGTTTAGGTGTTCAGGTGTTTAGGTGTTCAAGTGTTTCAGTAATGACAACCCAATTATCCACACTCAACTCCTGTGCTCGTACTTTTTCATTACCAATTATTTCCACCAGAAGTTCTTTTATCTTTCCCCCGTCAATCTTCAATCCTTCACTAAGATTCCGCCACAGTTGTTTACGCTTGCTAGAAAATCCAGCTCGTACAACTTTAAAAAACATTTGGTCAAAATCCGAAGTCCGACAGTCGATAGTCGAGAGCCGAATATGTAATACCGCCGAATCTACTTTCGGGCTAGGCCAAAATGAACCACTTGATGTCTTGCAGACAATCTTCGGCACGCCATAATACTGGACTGACACAGCGAGAATAGACATATCCCCTGGCTTGGCCACAATTCTCTCAGCCACTTCTTTTTGGACCATAACGGTGACACTTTCTGGTTTGTTTTCTGTTTCCAAAATTATGCGAAGAACATTGCTGGTAATTTGATAAGGTAGATTGGCAAGAACTTTGTATTTTCCAAACTCCTGACTCCGATAAACAAACTCCTTCAGTGCGTTTCCCCATACTACTTCAACATTTTTTGGAGCTACTTCTTCCCAATATTTTTCCAACTTTCTTTCAATTTCAAAAGCCACAACTTTATTAGCCTTTTCTGCCAGGGCAAAAGTAAGTACGCCAAAACCAGGACCGATCTCTACTATAGTATCGGTCTTTTTGACATCAGCAGACTCGAGCATCTTTTTTATTGGGACATCGGAAATAAGATAATTCTGACCGTATTTTTTGGACGGGATCAGATCATACTCTTGACAAAGTTCTTTCAGATAAGTTGGTTTGAAGAGGTTGTGGTTCATAGTAGTTTAGTTTACCAAACCTCCTGGCCACCAATTCATCTCGCTAATATTCACAAAACTACTACTCGTCATATTAATCATACTGGCTGTTGCTCC
>PFPK01000014.1 GCA_002793015.1 Candidatus Magasanikbacteria bacterium CG_4_10_14_0_2_um_filter_37_12
CGCATTTTTTACATTAGATAAGTAGAAAGACGGCGACCTTCCCGATAGACATCGGGACGTTCTACCAACTGAACTACTACCGCGCATCTTAGTTGCGGGAGTCGGATTCGAACCGACGACCTTCGGGTTATGAGCCCGACGAGCTGCCTGACTGCTCCATCCCGCGATATTTCTTTTCAACAATTTACATTTGATTATTAACAATTGACCGAAGAAATCTATAGTTATTAACTATCAAATGTAAATTGTCCCTGATGTGCCGGGGGAGAGAATCGGACTCTCGACACGAGGCTCTTCAGGCCACTGCTCTACCACTGAGCTACCCCGGCGCTATCTAACAGCTGACAATCAACTAATCCAGACAAAGCCAATTGTTAAGTGTTATAAGTGGACCCGAGGAGATTCGAACTCCTGACATCTGCGTTGCAAACGCAGCGCTCTACCAGCTGAGCTACGGGCCCATCAATAATTTATAAAAACTAGACAAAATCTAGCTCAAAATCTCAATGTTCTTTCAGTAGAATACCCTACCTCTACCAACCCCCCCCCTTCATAATCACCAAAGTAAATCCAAACGAAGTCATATTGATGCGAAAAAATTATATCAACCCTAGCCAAAAATGTCAACAGATCAAATCAACCGCGTTCTTTGGACAAACTTAACAGATCCATACAGAACCGCCCAGGGGCCTACTTAGCGGTCGACTTCCTACGAAGAATCGTGTAATGGCCAGAGTCATACACTTTTTCAAAATATGTGGCAGAAAAAAGCTCTTGGGAAAAAGAAATCTTTCTTTCCTCAATACCTTGGATTGGCTTGTCGAGATGAAAATAAAGAGTATACAGGCCATCTTGCTTGTAAAAAATGAACTGGTCAATTGGTCCATATGGAGCAGATGTTACTATATTATACGCTTCTTTAGAAGATGTGGCTAACTCAAGAGCAGAAATAGTAGCAAAACGTACAGAAAATATTGCAGCTGGGTGTGTATTGTTTTGGTTGAAATAAAGATAATGATTTATCGGAAAAAAAGCGAGAATTTGAGGAACAGAATGAAGAGTAACAAGACTGTCTGCTTCTGGCAAAGTTTTTAATACTTCAACGAGTGTAAAAACATTTTCTGGTAGTGTTTTTGAGATGATGGCATTTTGTTGGACAATCGGGTCATCAACAAAAAAACCAAAAATTGCATGAGCCCCAAGAAGAAGCACCCCTACAAACATAAGCACCTGTTGGCCATGAATATCTCTTTTTTCTTTAAAAAATTGCCAAAATCTACTTATCCCATAGGCCGCGCCGATAGAAACAACTACAGGAGACAATACATAAAAACCCCGAAATTCTTGAAATGGCGTTGAAAAAAACAACAGTAAAAATAAACCAAGACCCCACCACAAAAATGCAGCGCCGAGGAATGATAAAAGCAATCGTGGAATTGTTTCTCTGGAATACCACAAGATTGAAATAAACCCAACAAACAAAATAATGTTTGCAGAAGATCCAAATTGTGTTATTGGTAACCACAACTTACTATTTGCCGGGATATAAAAAGCAGTTTGCCAGCTCTCCATACCCACATTAATGTATGTGAGAACCAAGGGAAGAATAAAAGGGAGTGCTACGATTATACCCACTAAAGCAACTTTTATAAGATCCAACAAATATGGGAAAATTTTTGTTCGTTTCAAAAAAAACATCTGGATAATAAATACCATCCCAGCAAAGACGAGCCACAAATAATACAACATGAAAATAACACCAGCAATAATTCCAAAAGACAAAACTTCTTTCCATGAAAGTTTTTTTGTCAAAATATGCACATAGAGAGCTATTGTCCAAAAAATAGTTAAAACCGCAGAGACTATTTCATAAGGCTTACCAATAAGTAAATCAATACCAAGAGTACTCATGATAATGAGTGGTGCTAGAAAAATGAACACTAAGTATGTGAGATTATCTACAATCTTTTTTTTCTCCTCCAATATCTTACAAAAAAAATAGATCACTATTGGGAAAAAAAGGAAAAAAGTTGCTGTTGCCACCTTTGCTATCTGTATGCCATTCCATCCAAACCAGTTCCCCAAAATAGCAAATAACCAAAAATAACCCGGAGGATAAAAAGCTGGCAAATTATGAAAAGCAAAATCTGACCATAAACCAACGTGAGCAAAAGTGTTGTACATGGCAGCCACAGTGATTTCGTCACCCTGTAGACCCCAAAATAAAAGCATGTGATTGTTCACCAAAAGAAGATAAGATGCAGATGACACTACGCCAAAAAATAACAAAAATGACCAAAGAGGTACTTTTTTTCTTATAAAAAAAAGACTCACCACCAAAAAAAATAGAAAGAAAAGCTTAATGGCCACAAGCATATGGACATCAGCGAAAGTCATAGAGGACATACTTGATTAATAAAATTCTATATATGTTATTATACTCTAGGCACAAACGAAACCTATTGCTCGTAGGTACCCACAGTGAAACGCAGTTTCATTTCTCTACGTTGCTCTTTTTTTAAATCCTTGAGAGTTTGGCTGGTCCAGGCATAATTCTTTAATATATCTGATATCCACCGCCCTCCTAGAAGATGAGGCATCATCACATAATCTGTGCCCGCTTCATACAAATCGTCCAAAAAAGTATTGTGATAGAGATTTGCTATAATAAGCGTCTTTTTGGTCATTTTTCTAATATGTTTAACAAGAGTCAATTGATCATCAGGCTCTGGAATTGTGGAAATCACCATCTTGGACTTCTCCAACGACAGCCCTTCCAAAAATTCTACATCGGCTGCATCTCCAAAATAGCAGTTAATACCACGATGCTTTAACCGATCAATAATGTCTGGATTGAAATCTACAACAGCAAATGACACTCCCTTTTCCTTCAAAGCTTCACAAATCTTCCAACCAATCCGATGATAGCCAAATACCCAAACATCATATATTTTCTTTTTTTCTTCTTTGTCTTCTTTTTCCTTTTTCCCAAATTTTTTAATAAAAGGACTAATTGATTGGTATATTTGTTCATTATACTCAATCAAATAAGAAGATATGGTGATAGTAACAAGCGCCGTAATAGCCAATATTGCCAATTCAGAACCATACAATAGCCCCACTTCTTGACCTTTAAAAGTTAAGATAAAACCAAATTCACTAATTTGGGCCGCTGTAATACCTGCCAAAAAAGAATTACGCCTGGTATACCTAAGTTTTCTCATGACAAAATAAAGAATAAAAGGATCAACAACCAAAATAAAAATAGACAAAATTAGAGCTGGCTTTAGGGCAATAGTAATATCCGCTAATTGTAATTCGCTGCCAAGTACAATAAAAAACAAAACAATAAAAAAATCTCGTAGCGGTCTAATTCTGCTACTAATCAACTGTTGGTATTGAGACGCACCAAGAGAAACGCCGGCAATAATGGCTCCAATCTCAATACTAAAACCAGACCAGTAAACTAAACTCGCCACCCCAAAACACCATGCAATAGTGAACACAAACAAAAACTCGCTGGACTTTGCCACCTTTTCCACCAGCAAAGGTAAAACAAATTTTGCTAATAAAAATACGACCCACGACAACAACAATCCTTTACCAAAAATTATTACCAAAGTCTCATACCATACGCTAGATCCAATATATGCAGTATTGAGAAATATCATCACTATAATGGCAATCAAATCTTGGACAATCAGAAGCCCGATCACAAACTTGCCATACATTGATTCTAGATCTTCTTTCTCAGAAAGAAGTTTGATGACGACAATCGTACTAGAAAAACTAATCGCAATCGCCACAAAAAGAGAAGAAATGAAAGAAAAATTCATCAAGTGCATCAAACCCAACCCAACTAAAACGGTAATAAAAAACTGTGTCAATCCACAAATCAAAACTGCTTTTCCGACACGCCTGATATATTGGAAATTTAAACTAAGCCCCACCACAAATAAAAGCAAAACTATGCCAAACTGTGCAAAGGCTTCAAACAAATCATCGCCACCGTGAATAACATCCAAAAATAGTGGACCAGCAATAAGACCTGCTACTATGTAGCCAACAATCAATGGCTGACGAAGCATGCGCATCACAAAAGCGATGCTGACAGTGACACCAAGAACAATGCTAATTTGTAAAAATATATTTTCCATAGTTGTCATATAGTATAACAAAAAAAAACTATTTTGTCTGTTCACACCATATCACAACATATCTCCAAAGATTCTCTAGAGATAATGGGTATCTTTATAAATAAAGTGGCAATAAATAAAAAATACTCCGACAATCATCAGAGTATTTTTCTTAAACTTACCGTTTGTTTTTTACCTGTTCCAATATCTTGTCAATAAACTTTTCCTTGCTTATTTCTTCTTGATTTTCCAGTCCTCGCATTCTAATCATCAAATCCCCGCCAGCTAGTTCCTTATCCCCTACCACAATAATATAAGGCACTTTTGATTTGACGGCTGTTCTAATTTTTTTGCCTACAGTCTCGTCAGCTGTATCTATCCCTACACGAATACCTAATTTTTTAAATTCTGCAGATATCACCAAAGCACCATCAATATGCTTTTCTGAAACTGGTACAAAATGGACTTGTACTGGAGAGAGCCAAACTGGAAAATTGCCAGCTGTGTGCTCAATGTAAACTGACAAAAATCTCTCTATCGAACCCATCAAAGCAAAATGAATCATGACTGGTGTCTTTTCCTGCCCGTCGCTATCAGTATAGGTCAAACCAAAACGTTTTGGCTGGACAAAATCAAGCTGGGGAGTGGCTACTTGCCATTCTCGACCAAGAGCATCTACGGCCATAAAATCAATCTTTGGTCCATAAAAAGCTGCTTCACCTGGCACTTCGTAATAATTTAGATTATTCTTTTTGGCGATATCTAGAATAATACTTTCCGCTTTGTCCCACAATTCTGACTCGCCCAAATATTTCTCCGGTGTCTTTGGGTCTCGATAGGAAAGTCGAGCTTTTAGAGGCATGCCAATAGTAGAATAAAACTCTTTAACAATTTTGATAAGAGTATTGTAGACCTCTTCAATCTGATCAGGCCGACAAAAAGTGTGACTATCATCTTGAGTAATAGAACGCACACGAGAAAGACCCAAAAGTTCGCCAGCTTTTTCATCACGATAAATTGTGGTCGTTTCCATGTATTTAATCGGCAAATCCCTATAACTTCGAGGTTGGCTGGCATAAATTTGTTGATGATGTGGACAATTCATTGGTTTCATTACCATTTCATCGCTAGTCTCCTGGCTTTTTACCAAAAAAAGTTCACTACCAAACTTAGCCCAGTGTCCACTAGTTTCATACAATTCTTTTTTTGTAATATGAGGCACCCAAACTTTCTGATATCCTACATCAGTACGCAACTGTTCGGAATATTCTCTTAACAATTCTCTAAGTAAAGTACCTTTTGGTGTAAATAATGGAAGCCCAGAACCCACTAATTCTGAAAAAGTAAACAAATCAAGTTCTTTCCCCAACTTACGATGATCACGTTTTTTGGCTTCTTCTATCATATACAGATATTCATCCAGTTCTTCTTTTGTTTCAAAAGCCGTGCCATAAATTCTTGTCAGCATTTTATTTTTTTCATCACCATGCCAATATGCCCCAGCAATTTTTAGTAATTTGAAAGCCCCAATTTTGCCAGTTGAATCCAAATGAGGTCCAGAACATATATCAACAAACGTCTCTGGGATATTCTTGCCTTTCTCACCCATCCAATACACACTAACCTTCTCACCACGCAATTCTATCTGATCAAGCCATTCATATTTGTATTCATTATCTTTATATATGTTGGTATTAAAAAATTCCCGAGCCTCTTTGACTGTCATCTCATCTTTTATAATCGGCAAATCTTCTTTAATGATTTTGAACATCTCCTTTTTAATCTTTCCAAAATCGTCTTCAGATATCTTCATGTCTGAGTCAAAATCAAAATAAAAACCTTCGTCGGTTGCTGGTCCCATGGCTGCTTTTATTTTGCCCCCCCAAATACGTAACATGGCCATCGTCAAGACATGCTCGCATGAATGACGCATTGCTTCTAATTTAGAATCTTCCATATAATTAATATTATTTACTAAAATAAAAAACCCGATAGGCATGTCCTAGTAATAAAACTAAACTTGCCTATCGGGGCTCTGACATGATGCTGGAGCGGTTCCACCCGAATATTTTACTTTTATAAATTGTCTGGCCGTTGTAAGAGCTGTACCATATGTTTTTATTCTGGAGAAAGCTCTCAGTCACGGCTTTCTCTCCCTGTCAGATTTTCACACTGGGTTGTTTCTTACCTTTCTATAGTTAGAGCTTAATACACTTGTGTATACTTGTCAAGTAACAAACTACTACTCCACTTTCTTGACTACTACGTTGATATGATCAGCTACGTGAGGGACAGTCTGTGTCCACAAAGGACGCAAATTGACTTCTACACCATAAACGTGATCAAGTGATAATAGGTACCTTCTTAATTCGTCTTTGGTTTTACCAAAAAACATTAATTTCTGTAACTGCTTGCTTTCTGGATTGAGAGTAGCTACCCCGGTATAGGTCACATCCAGATTGGCAGTACCTTTGTCCAAATCATATTCACTCAATAAGACTGCCGGAGGTTCTTCGCTTGGATAAATAATTTCAGCATCATCAATCGCCCTGGTCATTAAAATACGTTCAGCTAACTCAGCCACCTCTGCTTCTTTATATAAAACACCAACCACTGTAGCGCTGCCGTTTAATACAAAAGAAGAAACCTCTTCACCAACCTCGTTAGAAACTTTGAATTTTTCTTCGAGCACAATGAACACTCCTTTGTATTCTGGATTTTTCTCTTGCATTTGTTTCATGCCCTCTTCTTCCAGCAAGGCGTGTAGACTTTTTTTGGCTTTTTCAACATCTTCACTACCAAGAATACCAATCTGTTTGACCCCTCCTGTCATTGGAATGACACTCGTCGCAAAAATATCTTTTTGTTTTGCTTCGTTCAACCCTGGAATAGTAAAACTACTTGGGCCAATATTCCCAGAGACACCTTCCTTGTCAGCGTGGACGTCTGCCTCTACCTCTCCACCAGCCGGGACTAACGCCCTTTCTTGTAAACGAAAAAGTATCCCGTCTTCAGTCAAAAGACGAGTGGTGGCAATCAAAGGCTGGTCAGTAGAAGATTGATTGTAAATAATGACAACACCAGTAGCAGTACCATCTTCTTCACGAGTTCCTGTAGGATTGAAAGTTTGTTCTAATGAAACATCTACCGTATTTACCAAACCATCAATGCGTTTTGTCGTGCCACTCGTGTTTACCCCAACGCTGGTAGTGATATCAATTGGTTCTGACTTAGTTACAATGGTAATTGCGGCTCTCTTAGAAGACATGAAGACGATTGCCGCAAACAAAACCATAGTAATAAACAAAAAAGTAAGAGCAATAATCTTATAAAACCGTACAGTGTGCTCTTGTGATGGTATATTTTGTTTTCTACGTACAATCATATTTAAAAAAAATAAACTTTAATAAATGAACTGGCAGCAAGTAATACTTATTTTCTGTCTATAATAAACCAAGAAATATACTTATTTCCCCAGCAGCGATGTGAACCAAAGTAAGTTTTGTCTGCCCGCCAAAGTGGTGAAATAGCTAAAAAAAATATATTTTGAAGTGATAGATGAAAAACTTGAGTATGAGTTCAACAGTTTGTTAATTATACCATACTTTCATACCAGTCACAAAATACGAATAGCAGTTTATTAATTTTACTCTTGATCTACTGGATAACACGAAACACCTCTTCTAAGGAAGTCATACCATCCAGAGCCTTCATTATACCATCTTGAACCATAGTCAAGACACCATGTCTGATAGCCAACTCCCTAATAGAATACTCCGATATTTGCCCATCTAAAATAAATTTTTCTACTTCATCACCGATCGGAAATATTTCATAAACACCAACACGTCCCTTATAACCAAGGCTATGGCACTCATCACACCCTTCACTTTTAAAGAAAATCTTGCCCCTCTTGCTAGCTTCAACTTTTTCTTTTTCTGGCATGGTAGATATGATTTCTTGCACTTTTTTGGTATAACTTTCATCCAAGGAAACTTCTTTTTTGCAAGATTGACACAAGCGTCGCACCAACCTCTGGCCCATCACCACATTAAGAGCGGGGGCCAAAAGAAATGGTTTGACACCCATAGATAGAAAGCGAGGGACAGCTCCAAAAGCACTATTGGTGTGGAGTGTAGAAAGCATCAAATGACCAGTAAGTGCTGCCTGAATAGCAATATCTGCTGTCTCTAAATCACGAATTTCTCCCACCATGGCAATATCTGGGTCTTGTCTCAAGATAGAGCGCAAACCTTTGGCAAAAGTATACCCTTTTGATTTGTCTATCTGGCTTTGGTTTACTCCTTCCATTTTGTATTCCACAGGGTCTTCCAATGTAATTATCTTTACATCAGATTGGTTGAGGAGATACATGACCGCATAAAGAGTAGTCGTCTTTCCACTTCCAGTAGGCCCTGTAGTAATAATCATCCCGTTTGGTTTTTTTATTTCTTCTAACAAAGTGTCATAAGCCAAACCACGTATACCTAAAGAGTCCAGAGAGAGTCCTTCGCGAGACTGATGTAACAAACGCATAACCACGCTCTCACCATAAACTGTTGGCATGACAGAAACACGGACATCCACATCACCTTCTGAAAGTCTGATCGTAAAACGGCCATCCTGAGGCTCGGCAGTGATATTAATTTTTAGAGAAGAAACTAGCTTGATACGAGATATTAATTTTTTATATACTCCGCTATCTATTTTTGAAGCGTCATGTAGCATTCCATCCAAACGAAACCGAACCAGCACTTTATCTTGTTCTGGTTCAACATGCACATCTGAAGCATCAACTTTGAGAGCAGCCCCAAGTATAAAAGTAAGAATATCCGTCGTTGAAGCCTTACTCAATAGAGCCTGTAAGGAACGAAAATCACTAACATCGGCTTGTACTTTAGCCAGATCTTCCGCCCGGATTTCCACATTTTTTGTAATTGGCTTAATATCAGGCAAAGTGTCGTATAATTTTAGAATTTTTTCTAAACTGTGTTCCGAAATAACATAAAGCACTCCTTGAGTATGAGTTTTTTCTTGCAAATTTTTAAAAATAGCCTGAACATCCTCCTTTGTTGGATCAAGAGCCCCAAGACGAATCTGATCTTGAGAAATATAAAAACAAGACACCCCTATATTTCTAGCTTGCTCTTTAGTAATTTGACGAAGAGCTTCGTGACTTACGGGAAATTGCTCTAAATTGATATGCGGATAATTTATTTGAATTGCCAAACGCTCTGCCAAAACTTCCCGTTCTTTGAGATTAACCTGTCCAATTTTTTTTTGTAATTTTTTTTCTGTATCAACACTATTCACATGAAGACCTGCCCCGCCAACCGAGTCATTTTTTTTATTGCCACTATTTTGATCCAACAAATCTTGGATAGAAAAAAGATCTACCATAAAACAAAACTAAACTCATTATCTAACGTTTGTGCCAATGCAAAAATCTGCTTAATATGCCATGCTTGTGCATTTTCATAAATAAGTATGTCCATGTAGAAATAGTAAATATAGAAAAAACTGAGCCCACAAAAAAAACGAACAACAAATATAATATAGCAGATAAAATAAGACCAATACTAAACACTAACGAGTGGCCTAAGAGAACAGCAAAAAAATAAGTGATAAAGGCTGGCAACAAAAATATAAATACCGTCGTCAAAAGCAATATTGCCACCAAAATATTGAGCACAAATATTATAAACCCAACCTCAATAGAAACCATCCAGTGACTAAGAAATAATTTCCATGCCACCCGGATAGACTGAAGAAAAGAATATTCTTCCACCACTATATACCCAACAGCATAAACCGACATAAAAGATGCTACTATGCCAACAAAACTAGCCAAAATAAATATTACAAAAAATATTAAAATATCACTACCAGAAAAGCCACTGACCATATTAAGTGTCGATAACCCAACCCAAACAGCTACAACAAATATCGCACATTTTTTCAAAACGTGAATGCCAAGAATTCTCCAAAAATGAGAAACCCCAACATGCCAAGATGAGCCTACATCAGGCAAATCGTTTTTCTTAACTGATTTGGCAGTAATATGAACAAGCGCCCCTTGAGAAACCACTGACACAAAAATAAAAATAGCGCAAAAACCAAGAAAAACAACCGCCAAAAAAGCCAGCCAACCCCATGTGCCAACAGGAAAACTGACTCCGTAATCAAACATACGCGGCAAAGTCGACCATTCTGGGTAAACACCATAATCACTAGAAGCAAACCATAATTTTACAAAAAAATCTGCTACTCCCATTTGGCCGAGTAAAGCAGCAAACAAACCAAGTGGCCATAGCCAAATATGTTTCCAAGCAAGTCTCCAACTATGAGACATGGCTTGACGATAGAGGGGAGTTTTCATATGTGTAATAATAAAAGAAGAATTAAACTAATAGAAAATCTTTGCCAATAGGCATGATTTTATTATGGCTGATAATTGATGATATTATATCACAATTTACTTGGAAAGTGAAAAAACATCCCACTACGAGATGTTTTTAATTACCAATTACAATTATGCCTAATGATCGATATTACCCCTCGTTCATAATCTTATTAAATTCTTCTTGCTCCACTGTCTCTGTCTTAAGTAATTTTGCAACCAAGGCGTTCATCTTATCTTTTTCTTTGGTCAAAACCTCTTTGGCACGTCGAGAAGCCTCTTCAATCAGACCATTTATCTCATCATCAATTAGCTCGGCAGTCTTTTCACTATAGTTCTTCTTTTCATGAATTTCTTGAGCGAGAAAAATCATCTCTTCGTTTTCACCATAATTGCGTGGGCCTAGTTTATCACTCATACCATAACGCAAAACCATGGCCTTGGCAGATTGAGTAGCTGTTTTCAAATCACTACTAGGGCCAGTGCTGAGGTGGTCATCACCATAAATCATCTTTTCAGCAACATAACCACCGAGAGCCATAGCCATGTCATCTTTGAACATCGCAATAGTACGATAACGTACGTCCGCCTCAGGCATGCTAAGAGTATACCCCCCAGCCATGCCACGTCCAATAATAGAAACTTTACGAACAGGATCACAATTCTTGAGAAAATGACCAACTACAGCATGGCCCGCCTCATGATAAGCAGTCATTTCTTTATCTTTCTCAGTCATGATACGTGATTTCTTTTGTGGGCCTAGCAACACTTTTTCGATACTTTCCAAGACGTGTTCTTCGCTAACTTCTTTTTTGCCCTCACGTACAGCAAAGATGGCAGCTTCATTGAGTAAATTTTCCAAGTCAGCACCAGTAAAACCTGGAGTGCGTTCAGCTAGATTTTTCAAGTCTACATCCTTTGCCAATGGTTTGTCCTTGGCATGAACATTAAGAATTTCTTCCCGATCCTTCATGTCTGGTTTTTCAATTACTACACGACGATCAAAACGACCTGGTCTAAGCAATGCACTATCTAGCACATCAGGTCTATTTGTAGCAGCAATCACAATCACTCCCAAATTTGGTTCAAACCCATCCATTTCTACCAAAATCTGATTAAGAGTTTGTTCTCGTTCATCATGACTACCACCAAGACCTGCACCACGCTTCCGTCCCACAGCATCTATTTCATCAATAAAAATAATGGCTGGGGCTGTTTTTTTGGCTTTGTTGAACAAGTCTCTCACTCTGGAAGCACCTACACCAACAAACATTTCCACAAATTCTGATCCAGAAATATGAAAAAACGGGACATCAGCTTCACCAGCAACAGCTTTGGCAAGCAGTGTCTTCCCTGTTCCAGGAGGACCCATCAGCAAGACTCCTTTTGGAATTTTTGCTCCCATATCAGAAAATTTCTTGGGATTTCTTAGAAAATCGACTATTTCTTCCAATTCTTCTTTGGCTTCAAGCGCACCTGCAACATCTTTGAAAGTTTTTTTATTTTTTTCGTCAGTTTTATTTTGTTTAGCAGCACTCTGCCCAAAACCCATAGCGCTTTTATTCACTCCTTGGACTTGTCTAGTCATCATAAAAATCAGACCACCAATGAGAATAATCGGAAATAAATATGGGGCGAGAGCACCGAGCCAAAAAGCAAAACCACTCTGATCTTTAACTTTTAGCTCCGGGATAGCTTCTATTTTTTCTTTTGGGACTCCATAACCCTCGATAACTTCCAAAAATGTTTGTCCATATTCTTTTTGGACTTTCAAGACAGTCTCATCTTCATTGTTTAGAGTAGCAAAGATAATATTGCCCTCTACATCAATACTTTTGACAGTATTATTATTGACTTCCTCTACTAGTCTGTTAAAACCGACAACCTCGGGCTCTTTATTATCAGAAGACGAAAAGCTCCAAATAGCCGCCATACTAAGCAAAACCAAAAAAACAATTCCAAAATTTTTAATCAAATTTTTCATAAATAATAGTTATCTGCGAAAATACGAACAGTACGAAATTTACGAACAATTTTTTCGCATATTTCATAACTTTCGTAATTTCGTATATAAAAAATAATTTTGTACGTAAAGTACGTTTGACTATTATACGGGAAAATGGCTCAGTTGTCAATCCGTCCGTTGATAAAGCTAGATATTTCTGCTAATATGTAACCACTATGTCTAGCACAAAACCCTTATTTTCCATCATTATACCAGCTCATAATGAAGAGAAAACACTTCCATCTTGTATCGACGCCATTAGGAACCAAGAAGGCAATCTGTCATACGAGATAATTGTTGTCAATAATAGCTCTACAGACCATACAGAAAATATCGCCCGTCAATTGACCGCCAAGGTAATAAACGAGCCTAGGTTGGGAGTAGGACAAGCTAGAAAAACTGGCACTGCACAAGCCATAGGCCAATATATTACCCATATCGATGCTGACACCAAATTGCCACCTGACTATCTATCCAAGGTCTACCAAAAATTTCAAAACGATCAAAGATTAGTTGTTCTAGGTGGACAGATGTATTACTATGATGCACCGTGGTGGAAAAATTTCCTGCGCCCATTTGTCCATTGGGGGGCATGGTTTTTTGTGAAAATTATATCCAAAGGAAAAGTAGGACCTATGGGACACAACATGACTTTCCAAAAAGAAATCTACGACAAAACTAGTGGATTTGATACAGCTCTCCTTTATGGAGAGGATATGGATATCTGTCGCAAACTAAGTGACTTTGGTAAGGTAAAATTAGACATGAGTCTCAAGTGTCAGGTTTCCATCAGACGCTTTGTCTTTGACAAATTGTTGTGGGTTTATTTTTTAAATTTTTTCTACATGATCTTTCTTAGCAAACCATACAAAAATAAACTAGACCTCAACAAAGATCAAAAATAAAAAATCCCCAAGGCAAGCCTCGGTGTATATTTGGAAAAAACGCTATAAAACTAATCTTCTCCAAAATCTAAAAACTACTTATAAATACAATTTTCTTTTATCGCCTGGTCAATAGGCCCATCAAAGTAATCAGTCGCCCCAGACAAATGATCTACTGACTGGGTGGGCTCGATTGTGCAGTCGTATCCTTTGTTACCTGTGGCGGTGTAAAGCCAGACAACAGCCCAAGTTATACCATAAGAAGACAGTATTATCAGTAGACCAATAGTAGTATTTTTGATAATACTCTTACCCTTCTCAATCTTTTCTTCTACCCCGAGTGAAGTCAAAATCAAGATACCACCATAAATCATGTAAATTAAGAAAGCTGTCCCCAAAAGATACAAAATATATTGAATCAATTTGAAAGCAATATACTGGGGGGCTACTGGTGTACCGTAGTTTGCTCCTTCGGTACCGATAAAAGCCTCAGTCTGTTTGTTTACTCCAGTATGGGTATAATCAACTTTTGTATTGATAAAAAATTCATCCTTGGCTAAAGGATCTTCTCCTGCTGCCTGAACATGAGCATCGACTACAAACAAAAATGAAAAAACTAGCACAAGCATTGCACTAAACAAAAAGAATTTTTTATTGAATATTTTTGACATGTCGATGTTGATTAGTTAATTTACAATATGACACCAACTTCCAAACTGTTATTTGGATAATAATCGTTTACTTCGTAAGCGTCTTCCAAAAAAACAGCATTTTGAACTCGATAAGCTACAAATTTGGTAATGGCAAAAGCCATAAACACAACGATTACGCCGATGAAAGCGGCAATCAAAACTTCATTGGATTTTTTGATATCTTCTTCTGCCCCATGGGCAATGAACCGCAAATAACCGGCATAAATTGCTAATGAAATAAAAATTATTCCGATTAAAGACAAAGCTATGTTGATAATATCAACAATAATAAATTGTGGTGGCACAGCTTTCAACTCTGCGGCGCTAGCTCCTGCTTTCACTTGAGCGGCAATGTCATCACCAAGATTGCCGGCCTCTGTGGATGACACAAGAAAAAACAAAACAAAAACTGCCAAAATACTGGCTACAAAACATTTGTTGAAATTAAACAGTCTTGTTTTCATAAATAAATTCTAACCGCCTGTCGTACGGGCTAATATGACTGGCAAAACAAAAGCCGTAATACTGTATGCTCCGACAGTAATGATAAGACCAATAATAGATTGACGAATGATGGTCTTTGCTTTTTTGACTTCTTCCTCTTCTCCCATCGCTGTCATCCATAAATATCCAGCGTAAACCATAAGGGAAAGAAAGATAATACCCACCAATGACAGGATAGCTTGGACTACAGTACCAATTGTCTTGGCAAAAGTAGTCTCATTGGTAGCAGAATCATATCCTGCTTTGCCAGCAGCGTTTTTTGCGCTACCGACACCAAGGTCAATTGCTCCGACTGGCACAGCAGTGAGGAACAAAGTAAAAAAAATAAATAGGGAGGTGATTAGTTTTTTCATAAAATCAGTGATAATTTACAATTATATTGATAATTTACAATTTACAATTTGAAATTTTTAAACAATGTTGGAAATTTACAATTTACAATTTGAAATTTTTAAACAATTTTTAATTTTTCA
>PFPK01000017.1 GCA_002793015.1 Candidatus Magasanikbacteria bacterium CG_4_10_14_0_2_um_filter_37_12
ACAAGCCTGAATTTAAAGGATGAAATACTAGTGGATTTTTTAAAAGAATCTGCTCTAGAACTCAAAAGCAGAGATTATCCATATACGTATGAGGGCAGTTATCTGGATGATCCACTTGATCAAAATGGAATCCAGGTTGGCATAGATTTGTGGAATAATAATGGTTATAATATACACCCAAATAATTTGTTCAACGAAATGTATAAACTACATAATAATTATGGATATGAGCACATCGCTTAGAAGTACAAAGGAAAATAAAAATTTCTACAAGATAAAAATATTAATTTTGGGAATCATTTTATTAACTTTAGGTGTGTATTATTTACATGGGATAAAAAAGATGCCAGATATTTTTGTCGCTTCTGATGACGAATCATTAAAAGGTCACTTCTACCAATATCAAGTTCAGTTTAAAAATGTGGCAATGGTGTGGGCAAATGATACATCTCGCTCCGTTCGAATGGCTTGCAGGGATAACAAAAAGATCCATTCATATGGTGCGTATTTGAATGAATTACAAGTAGATTGTATTTCTAGTAGATTATATAATTCCATTGAATTTATAGTTTATCGAGGTATAGACAGCGCATATGGATATATATATACCAGATGGAGAATATGAGGAGTATGATGTATTAACTTGGTTAGGTGACTATTGGTATATATTTAGGGATTAGCCACCGTCTCCATAGTCTCCGCAGAGGTATAGAGCCATGAGTGTTACCTATGTAAGTTCAGATGTTTTGGGAAGTACGGTACTACTGACTGATGAAACAGGTTCTGTAACTGCACAGTATGAATACGATGTATTTGGCAGTATAATAGGGTATACTGGAACTAAGGAAACTAATAATTTATTCACTAATCAAGAATTTGATCCGGAAAGTGAATTGTATTATTATAATGCGAGGTATTATAATCCAACCTTGGGAAGGTTTATTTCACGTGATGAAGCAAACCTCGGGCATGACGGTGATGTTATCTCACGAAATAGATATGTGTATGTGAAGAATAATCCGATGAAGTATACGGATCCGACGGGGAATTTTGTAAAAGAAGAGCAGGATCAAATTGGTACTCTTAGTCAAATGATGGCCTATACAAAATTATTGGCCACAGAAACTGGGTATTATAAGTTAAGTGGTAATTTTATATTTGGATATAAAACAGAAGGGCCTTTTCTTGATATAGGCGCTCTTACAAGAAAAATAGGGGGGTCAACTATTGGTACTATATTTAATGAAAGGTTTAATGGTGGTGGTTCTGATTCAGGAAATGATTCTATGGACAAACGTTATATATACACTGAGATGGCCGGTTTAATAGATATGAAACATTTTTTTCAGCTCATGTATTTAGGCGATGTGTTTTGGAATTCATTTGCAGTAGATAAAGGAATAGAACACGAAGAGACAGCTGAGAATACATCAAAATATGCACCTGAAGACACGACAAGTAACGCTTTAGGGGCTTATTTTGGGAGTACGTATGATCCTTCAAATGACAAAGTAGATGATTTTATTTCAGATTTATCATTATTTTTATCTAAGTTGGGGCCTGTAGATTTTAATAATCTCTCGAAAAATAAACAAAATGAGATATTAGAATTTTACTCTGCTAGAAATGAAGACACAGGAGTTCCACTTAATCAAAATTTTGATGCTATACCAGAGTATAATGAAAAGGCATTTCCTTTCAATGTAGATGATAAAAATAAGGCAAAGATTGTTGACACAATCGATAATAAATAAGAGTAAATTTATTTTGATATGAAAAAGACATGTCTTATTGGCTCGGTAATATTGATGTTTGTTTTTCTTAGCCTATGGTTCCTTTTTAATAAGGGCGGTTCTTTTGAGGATGCAAATTTTGATAGTGAAAAATGGATAGGCGCGACAGACGTGGAACGTGGAACTATGGCGCATGATGTTGTAGAAAATAAATTATTTACAGGAAAGACAAAAGAGGAGTTAGTTGTTTTACTTGGTGAACCTAATTATACATCTGTTGGTACTGAAAGGTGGTTTTATTCGATAGGACAGATGAGGAGTGTTGGCACATTTATTAGAGAAAATTATACGCTTGCTATTTCTTTTTCTAAAGATTTGATGGTAGATATGGTGAGAATAGAAGAGGAGTTTTATTAGAAGTCTTGGCGAGGGATATATTTGATGTTACTGAAAATTTTTCGAAAAAATCCATTGTACTGGTTTTGGTCAGAAATAATTTATAAAACATTAAGATGAAGAAGGTGCTTTAAACTTAGCAGTCTCCATAGTACCCATAAGTCAGACCTGTGGAGCCTTATGGCAAAATAAAGCCCACAATAGAAAAATAAACTAAACAAAAAATTAAACACTACACATGAACAAAAAACTTTTTTTTACAATTTTAATTACTATATTACTATCACTCACATATAGTACTCTTGTCTCTGCCAAAGACTATCGTCTCATAAAAACAGCGAATAATCCTGCAGTATTTCTTGTAAAAGAAAATAGACGTGTTCATATTCCAAATGAACAAGTCTTTGAAGCAGGCGGATACACGTGGAATGAGATTGAGATTGTTTCAGAAAAAGAAATGAATGGTGTACCAAATACTGCACTTATTAAGTCTCCTGTTGATGCAAAAGTATTTCTAATTAGTGACGGAAAGAAACAATGGATTCCAGATGAAAAAACATTTCTTTCAACAGGTTTTTCGTGGAGTGATATTGTACTTATTAGTCAACCACAAGTGAAATTTTATATAGAAGAAACGTTTCATTCAGCAGATGCAGTCACTGTCGTGGAAGAACAAAAAAAAACATCACAACTTGAGATAAACAAGCCTGTGCAGCCGATAGTTGCAGTACCAGATAATACATCTCAGGCACAAGATGCCTTTGTTAGACCGCAACATGTTCAAATACGGGATTTGGGAAGAAAACAAATTGATTATATTGATAGCTTACATAATACACAGTACGAAGGCGAAGGTATTGCATCACTTTTGCTTTCCAATAATGGAGACGTTGTCGTAAGAGATGTTACATTTAAAAACAAAAAACATATTGAACACCAAGATGAAGATGGAAGTATTTGGTATGAGCCTGATATAGAATATGTTATTCATACAACAGTGCAAAAAGATGGGGTTGTGATACGTGATTTGGGTGAGCAAAAAGTAGTGGCATATAATGAAAAAAATCAATTTGTGACATATAGCGAAACGAACAAAAAAGCGACATTTCATGATGGCGAACAAAGTGTCTCTATTCCTGATATAGCGGGGCCTGTTGGCATGGATGTTTTTGATCTTAGCAACACAGGTGTGATTGTCGGAAAATCATCCGTTGTCCAGGCACCTCATACTGATGGGATCACATATCATGCCTTTGTGTATGAAAACGGTGTTACAAAAGATATCACACCTTTTACATTATATGATAGTACTGCAAATGCGGTAAATGAAGATGGCACGGTCGTAGGGTACTATAGTGATGAATACGGAACGACAAAAGCATTTATGTGGAAAAATGGAAATAGAACTACCTTATCTGATACTAAAATGACAAAAGGACAGACTGTTGATGTAACAGAAGATGGTATCGTTCTTGGAAGAGCATCTTCATCAGAAGGGATATGTGTTATAGAAGGATGTAGCGAGTGGGGCTATTGGGAGAACGGTCTTTTTTACCATTTACCAAAAGAGGTGGAAGAAGTGTTTGCAATGAACAGTCATAAAGAAGTGGTTGGATATGTATATGATTCATATATTAAAGACAATATTGTGGCGAAATATCCAAAGGAACAAGAACAATTTTTGATGGATAATGTGCTTGGCGGTGCTTTCCTAAGAGGGCATGCAGTTGTATACACAAATGGCCAGGTGATCATGCTAGATGATATAGTAAAAGATGATAATATACTGATTACTAACGTTGTCGATATAAACGAGCGTGGTGAAATACTTGCGTACGGATTTGATTTGGCAGATGTATATATCCATGCATATCTCATCCAGCTTCCAGCTAGCCAGTCGGCTTTACAGTCTTCACAGAGTTATGGAACCAATGTGCTCAATAAATAACTATTCCAATTCCCAATGAACAAGTCTTTGAAGCAGGCGGATACAAGTGGACTGATTTTGAAAACGTATTAGAAAAAGAAATGAATAGTATTTCAAATACTGCCCTTATCAAATCTCCGGTTGATGCAAAAGTATTTTTGATTAGTTTAGTGAAGGAAAGAAACAATGGTAATTATTTATATTAATAATCAATATGCCAAAAAAGATACACTATGTTGCCCGGAGTTTAGCGTTTGGTTTGTGCCTATCGCTGATCGGCTTTGCCAATATCTATGCCAAAGAAGATAATTTTCGTCCTGCCATTGGTGACGTAAATGGTGGTTTAGCTGGTTTGGAAAGGGCTTATGTGACAGAAGACGGCGGTTTAAACCTTACTGACGGTGAAGGCAAGACTTTTTATGGCTTCCCTATTTATATACCTGACCAAGTGTTTGTATCTTCTCCTATTATAGGGTATATGGGTGGAGAAAGTTTGAATCGTATCATGATCGTGAGCCGAACGAGTGACGGTAGTTATTTTGTTAATGGATTTGATGAGGTGGGTGGTAAGGCATCCATGGAAACACCACTACCGGCAGGTATGGAATTTTATTATGATCCAATCATGTTGAGGGAGTTGCCTGGCACTTCCAACTATTTATTGTTAGCAAGCAGTGGGGGTGACATTTTTAAAATAACTATTATAGGTCCAGATTTATATGGTGCGGAAGCAATAAGTATTAATTTTGGGCATCCAGTGGCTTTGACAGCTTATATCGGGAAAGAGGCGTTTTTTGTTACCTCTCCTGAATTTAACAGAATTCAATTATATGAGAAAGACCTTAATTGGCTAAATAAAAAAACCATTGTTACTAGTGAACCTATTGTCTACCCGGTAGCCTACGATGGAACAGACAGGGTGTTTGGAGTAACGAGTGGTAACAAATTGGTCGGATATGCTGTAAGCAGTGGCCAAATGATAAGTGGTTTTCCGGTTCAACTCAATGGCACCCCGATTGGTGAACCAGTACTAGCACAAATAGATACGAATACACAGGAAGATGAATTGGTAATCAAATTTTCTGATGGGTCAAGAAGTGTTTACTCACAGTTAGGAGTTTTGTTCAGTGCAGATATTTCCGGGGATAGTTTTTTAAATAATAGTTTGGATAAAGCAGAACCCGGCGGAGGTATATTTGAAAAATTTTCGCAAATGACCACACGCGTAATCGACGTTGCCAAAAAAGTGATAGTTTCATTGTTTTCCAAAATGAAGCATGAGATCGCAGCTGTATTTATAGACAATGAAGCTGATTTACTTTCTATAAGTATATCTGGCGCACATGGCAATCTTACGCCGGCTTTTTCTGCAAATATTACTTTCTATACACTTGAATTGTTAAATGAAGATGACGTTATTTCGGTTCAGGCCATACCAAAAGCTAATTTGGCACAAGTAAATATAAATGGACAGAATGTAACTTCTGGCCAGGTGAAGGATATGCCTATGATCGTGGGAGAAAATGTAGTGGTTATAAAAGTTACTGCTGAAGATGGTGCTATAAAAGAATATACTATTGTTGCTACTCGTGCGACCACAAATATAGTAGCTACACATGCATGGTCATTTGATGAAAATTCCGGTTGTGAAATCATAGATAACACTGGTGTGAGTGGGGTGTTGTCTCCTAGTTGTACTGATAACGCACCGATGTGGAGTATTGACGCAATATCAGGTACATCGCTATATTTTGATGGAGAGGATGATTATGTCAAGTTTAACGGTTCAAATTTGGCCATGGAAGGAGCTGTTAGTTTGGAAGCTTGGATCAAACCTGAGAGCACATCAAATGATAATTCCGTGTATATGACAGTTGCCTCCAAAGGATTAGATTATGAGCTCACTGTTTCAAAAGTTGGGGAGTTAAGGGTTGGCATAATCAACACTAATAACGAAAGAGTAGCATTCAACACATTTAAACAGCTTGTCATGGGGCAATGGAATCATGTGGCATTGACTTATGATGGCACAATGGTTAAAGCTTATATTAATGGTAAAAAGGCGGGAGAAAAACCTCAATCTGGAAATATACGTAACAGTCAGACCAATTTTGAAATTGGTAAACTTAATAACAACTACCATTTTCACGGCCTTATAGACGAGATTAAGTTGTATGATTATGCACTGAGTGATTTGGATATTTTAAATTATTATGAGACTAGCAAACCATCAGCTATATTAAATGCCTGGTCATTTGGTGAAGGAACTGGCTGTGTGGCACATAATGATTTTTTTGCGGATAGTATTTATGATGGCAGTGCTGTGCATGGTTTATTTAAGCCTGATTGTACTAGCGGACCGACATGGACCACCGGCGTACAAGATTTTGCCTTATCTTTTGATGGCGTAGACGATTATATAAATGTAAAAAATAATACATATTTTACATCTGAACATGAAATAACAGTAGGTGGTTGGTTCAAGTTTAATTACTCGGATATTCCTGCTGTTATGCCATTGTTTATGAAGTCTGAAGATAGCACCACAAAGAGCTTCCAAATGCGTATGCATGCTCCGGAAAATATGTTGTTTGCTGGATTTACCGATGGTACTACATTTAGTTACTTACTTGTGTCAGATATTGATACATATATTTTAGACAATACGTGGACACACATTGTTCTTGTTGGAGACACCAACGGTACGAGAGTATATATAAATGGTGTAGAAAGAGCATCCTCTTCTTTTGTAGGTAATTTTAAGAATGCCGGTAATTTGCAAATAGGTGGAGGTTTAATTGATAAATATTTTAAGGGTTCCATTGATGAATTTGTATTCTATGATAGGGCATTTAACGCGGATGAGATAACGAGTTTGTATAATGTCGGGTCATCATAATATGTTTGTAAGTTGTGTACCAAAACCGTTCATATTATGTGGGCGGTTTTTTTATAAAGAATCATAACGTAATCTTGTATAATGTGTGTTTTTTAGTTAATATAGAAGATATGTCTGCTTGTGTAATAATAAACATGTGAATTTGAAAAAATATTTTATTATTTCATCCTGCTTTTGTACCGCTATATGTACCAGTTTGGTATCTTATTGTAGCAATCAAAGTTACTCAAAAAGCACAGTTACTTAAACCAATTAAATAAAATATGCTTTTTGTATTATCCTTGAGAAGGAAATAGATTGTTTATATGTGCTAAAATATTTTTGATACTTGTAGAGAGTTCATCTCAATACTTTTTATGTTATAATTCTAGCGTATGAAAATAGGAATAGACGCCCGCATGCTGGGGAAGGGGTTTGGTTTGGCTCGGTATGTAGAACAATTGATTGGAGGTTTGTTGGATAGTGATTCTGAAAATGAGTATGTTATTTTTTTGCGTGAGGAAAGTTTTGTACAAAAGACTACAGACCATAGACCACAGACCACAAACAATGTAAAGTATGTTCTTGTTGACATTGATTGGTATTCTTTTGAAGAACAAATAAAGTTTACAAATATTATCAAAAAAGAAAAAGTTGATTTGATGCACTTTCCACATTGGAATGTGCCTCTATTTTATAATGATCCATTTGTCGTCACAATTCACGATCTTATCATGTACCATTATCCTCGTCCTGAGGCGACCACGCTTGGCCCAATCAAATTTTGGCTGAAAGATAAAATGCATCGTGTGATTGTGAATCACGCTGTCAAAAAAGCCCAACATGTTTTGGTGACCAGTGATTTTACTAAGTATGATGTTCATGAAACTTTGGGAGTAAATTTGGACAAGATGACAGTTGTTTACCAAGCACCTTTTGAACGAATTACGAAGACCAAAGTTTTGGATAAGTATAATATAAAGGAGCCATATGTTTTGTATGTTGGGGCTGCTTATCCACACAAAAATTTAGAGAGATTATTGCAAGCCTGGAAAATATTTTGTGAAGATCATGATAATGGTTATCAATTAATTTTCGTTGGCAAAGAAGATTATTTTTACAAAAAACTAGTTACCAGCTACAAGTTACTAGTTACAAATTTTAAATACTTAGGTTTTGTTTCAGATCTAGAATTAGAAGAATTATATGACAATGCCAAACTTTTCGTCTTCCCTAGTCTCTACGAAGGTTTTGGTCTTCCCCCTCTGGAGGCAATGAGTCATGGTGTGCCCGTAGTTGCTTCAAGTTCTACATGTTTGCCAGAAGTGCTTGGTGAAGGTTCGTTGTATTTTGATCCAGAAAATGTTGAGCAAATGGCTGGTACAATTTATATTGGTTTAACAAATGAAGATATTCGCTCAACTTTGCGACAAAATGCCAAACATGAGTTACTAAGATATTCTTCTTCTAGGTTCATAGCTCTGATTTTAGAGAGATATCAGAAGTTTGCTAGACAGTAATTTAAAAAAACTGAGTTACTCACAAAAACTGTGCACGTTCTTACACAGTTTTTTATTTTTGTGCTATAATAAGAGCAATAATTGCAAACATCATGACCAAGAAAAGAATAAAAAATGTACAGACCTGTTCAGCTTGTAACAAGACTGGACACAATAAAAGAAGATGTGCAGAAGTCACTAGCGCCAATCTTAAGTTTGTTTTTCAAAAAAAGAAGAAATCCAATTTTTCTCTAAACACAGCCAAAAAAAAGCAAACTCTTATTAAGAAAAACCGTAAGATATCAGCACATATTTTTGTTAATACTCATTCAGAGCCAGAAGTTTCAGAGCATTTTATCGATCTTAGAAAAGAAAAGAGTGTCAACATGTGGTCAGGTGTGTCAGCTTTTCGAGAAAAAGATACCCCTGTTGACAAAAAAAGACTTACGATTGATTTTGCCGGGATGGTTCGGGAGGCCAATAAAGAAGTCAGAAAGTCAGAAAGTCAGAAAGTCAGAAAGTCAGGCACTTTATTTTTTGTTAACAAAAAAATATTCAAAAGAAAGAAAATGGCAGTACCTCTATTTTTGAAAGATCTCAGATTTAAATTTTCTATTCGTGCCAAAAATTTATTTTTGCAAAGACTTAGTATTGACAAGAATTTGTGTCAATCCAAAAGTTTTGTAGCAGATTATTTTAATACATTATTTAGTATTATTGGAGGATTTTTTATTTCATTACGGAACTTTTTTTTCACCAGAAAATTTGCTTATGGGGCTTTAGTTTTTCTTCTTGTGCTTAGTTTGCCATTTCCGGCAATTGGCTATTATAATAAGGTCAAAGAAAACAGTGCTAGAATTGTGGACGCCAGCTCGAATGCTTTTTTGGCTTTACAATCTTCCACCTTGGCCGCTTTACATTCTAATATTGGCGAAGCTCAGGAAGATTTGAATCAAGCGCTAGATCTGTTTTCTCAGGCCGAGTCAATCATTGATCGTGAACATGTCGTGCTTGTTTATATAACAAGCCTGTTGCCATTCATTGGCAGACAGATGAAAGACAGGCAATATCTTCTCAATGCTGGACACCATATCGCACTTGGTAATACTTATTTGGTAAAGGGGATTGGGGAAGCCGAAAAAATCCAAGACGTCTCCATGACAGAACGTTTTCAAATTTTAAAAAGACATCTCAAAAGTGCTAGACCCCAATACGAAGAAGCCTTAAAATCTTTGGTCCAAATCAACAATGCTAGTATTCCTTTAGAGTATCAACAATCTTTTGAAGATTTCAAATTATTGTTTACCGTCTTTATTGATGACATGAATGATTTTGTAGATTTGATAGATATGACTTATGTTCTGTTTGGTGGTGACAATTTTCAGCGTACCTTGGTGTTGTTTCAGAACCAACATGAATTGCGTCCTAGCGGTGGTTTTTTAGGGAGCTTTGCCATCATTGACACCCAAAAAGGAAAAATTTTAAATATTGAAGTTCCTGGAGGCGGTTCGTATGATCTGCAAGGACAGTTGACTGAGTATGTGGCGCCACCATTGCCACTCCAGTTGGTAAATGATCGGTGGGAATTTCAAGACTCCAATTGGTTTTTTGATTTTCCTGCCACTGCCAAGAATGCAGAATGGTTTGTGGAGCGAAGTAAGGGCATAACTTTTGATAATGTTATTGCTGTCAACGCTTCTGTCATCGAGAGGCTTCTGAGCGTGGTAGGAGTAATTGAAAATGAAAAATATGATATCTTGCTTGATGCTAACAATGTGTTGGACAAGTTGCAATACAGTGTTGAAATAGATTATGATAAAGAAGAAAATAAACCAAAGCAGGTGTTAGCCGATCTGCTTACTCAGTTTTTGGATTTGGGGTCTAGCCTGGATGGCCAAAAAATATTGCGTCTTTTGGGTGAGTTCAATCAAGCATTAAACCAAAAGGAGATCCAAATTTATTCTCATGATAAAAATACTCAAGATAGACTTAGTCAATTTGGTTGGACTGGCGAAATTCTTCTGACTATAGATGGACAAGATTATTTGGCTGTAGTAAACGCCAATTTACAAGGTCAGAAGTCTGATGGCAAAATTATCCAACATATTGATCACCAAACTGTTGTGTTGGAAGATGGTAGTATAGAAGACACGATCAAGATTACTCGTCAACATACTGGTCTGCCTGGTGAAATGTTTTATGGATCACCAAACATTGACTATATTCGGGTGTATGTGCCAGAAGGTGCTGTACTTTTAGATGCGAGTGGTTTTGAATATCCACCAGAAAATGCCTTTCATGTTCCCGAGTCTTGGTATGATGATCCTAAGTTGGATGAAGTGGAGGACGGCTATCACTCTGATACAGGCACAAGAGTATCTAGGCAATTTGGGAAGACCGTATTTGGTAATTGGGTGATTGTTAAACCTGGAGAAACAACCGAAGTTTTTTTGACATATCGTCTGCCTTTCTCGGTCATTACGGATCACGCAGAATCATCAGACAATACGAGTAAGTGGACTGAACTATTCTTGTCAGATTATAACACAGTTTCTAAGTATCAGATGTTGGTTCAAAGGCAGTCAGGTTCAGAAAGTTTTTTTTCTTCCAAGGTTGTTTATCCAGAATATTGGGAGTTGCAATGGAAGACTGAGGAGGATGCGGTATTTGATACCAATTTTGTTAGTTTTGAAAAAACTTTGGAGAATGATTTTAGTTATTCTTTGGTAATGAAAAAAAATAATTAATTTCTTTGAATTATGGAATTTTCATCATTGAAATAAATTCAACGCAAGCTCTGAATTTATTTCAGGATTTGTTTCAGTAAGAATGCCCTCTGGCAGAAAGATTCTAAAACAGGCCTGCCTGTCCGCAGACAGGTTCAGAATGATAGCGAAGGGAGTTTTGTAATTCATAGTAATTTGATATAATAAAATAAATAATGAAACAGATTGTGAACTCATACTCAAGTTTCTCATCTATTATCACCTCGAAACATAAGTATATTTTTCGGTTTAGTCTAGACGAAAAATAAGTGTAATTTGCTATCAGTTCTATATTTATATATATGGCTAAAAAAAATAAGAAAAATAAAGCACACTCAAAAGTTTCTTCGCCAGCTGAGGTTGGTGTTTTGGTAGATGATACTGATAACCAGCCAGATACTATACACAAATTTATTAAGAAACACATAGTAAAAGAGTCTGGTAATATTGGTAAAAAAGAAACAAAAAAAGAAATCGTCGCTTTTGAAGATTTTGATGATTGTATTGACCAAAAAACAGAAGAACATATTCAGTCTCAACTCAATGAGATTTATCAAAATACAGATGGTAGTCTGCCAGACATGAAGTTTTTTGAAAAAAAGAAAAGAGGCCGTTTTGTGCGGGCATTGTTGACCTTGTTAATCTCGCTTGCTTTTCTTGGTGGGGTAGCTTGGGGTGGATTTGTGGTTTTCCAACCACAGTTTTTGTTTTCCCAAGAAGATGTAATTTTGTCGATTTCAGGAGAAGAAAATGTTCGGATTGGTCAAGAGGTTCATTATCGTATTCGCTATCGTAATGCTCAGAAAATGCCTTTGTCAAAAGTACTGATGAGAGTGAAATATCCTGCTGGTTTTGTATTTACAGAATCCAGTGTGACTGCTGATAATGACAAACATGATGAGTGGACTATTGGCTCACTGGAAGAGGATGATAGTGGCTATATTGATATCTTTGGTCGTCTTTATGGTAATGTCGGCGGAGAGCAGTCTTTCAGAGTTTTTCTAGACTATATTCCGAGCAACTTTAGTTCAGAATTCCAAAAAGTAGCTACCCTCAATACGATTACATCATCCTCTCCGATCTCAATTGTCCTCAATAGTGAAGACAAGATTCAGTCTGGATCGCGTATTTCGTTTTCTATTGAATTGCAAAAGGACAATGCAGAAACTATTAACATCGACCATCTCGCTCTCTTGTTTGACCCAGGGACTGGATTTTTGAAAGAAAATAGCACTCCAGAAAGTGACCAGTATGAACAGTTTCAATGGACAATTGGTAAATTTGAAAAGGACACAATGAACTACACTATCAATGGAGTGTTCTCTGGAGAAAATCTAAAAACTGCCAATCTCAAAGTTAGCCTGGTGGGGTGGAATGATGGCACAAATATCGAAGATGCCTATGTTTTTGCTCATATAGAAAAGGACGTGGCTATTTTGTCTACTGATGTTGCTGTCAGTCTAGTCATCAATGGCAGCCATGGAGATTTTACTATCCAGCCTGGAGAAGTGATGAATACTAGCGTGGTAATCAAGAATTCTGGCAGTGAACCTCTGAAAAATGCCAAGCTAAGATTAATATTCAATGCACCCTCATACAACAATATCAACATGATGCGTTGGGCTGCAGTAGAAGATGAATTCAATGGTAATGTCGTGGGAGAGCAGCTTAGCCCACAACGTCGTAGGGGTATAATTACGTGGGATTCTTTCAATATTCCAGCCCTAGCTCTAATCAAGCCAGGAGACGAAGTGCTGGTGGATGTACACTTACCAATTAAAAATGGAAAGGAAGTAGATCTCACCCAATATAGTGTTCATGATGTCGCAGTGTCGGCAGAGTTGCAGTATGGTGGAGATCAGAAAGAAGTCATCAGTTCCAACCCAATCAAGTTGATTATCAATTCTGATACTGGCTTTGAAGTGCGTGACGATGTCTCTGCCGATGATTCTGGAGGGGAGCTACACATGATTACGTGGTTGGTCACTAATTCCTTTCATGAGTTGAAGAATATTGAAGTGGCAACAGATCTTTATGGTGACATTTATTTTGATAAAAATTTAGTTACTGTTCCGGCTGGTAAATTGGAATATACAGAAGCTGAGAAGAGGTTGGTATGGAAAACAGATACTATGCCGACTAGCGTGAATGTGTTGGCTCTCCAGTTTCCAGTGATGTTGAAGAGTAAAAATCCTTCACAAACCCAGCTGACTTCAGTCATTTCGTTCAAGGCTACAGATACGATTACTGGTGAGGAGATTATTTTGGTAGGGGATAAGATTGAGTTGGGTGGTTAGGGATTATAATTAAGGTAAGGTGACAACCACGGAAAACTCATGCTATTACAAAATGTAGAATTTATGTAATACACAAAGAATACAATAACTGTTGTGGTGAAAAGATTAAGCATATTCTCAAACGAGGTGTGAATTGCCCCGACCTCAAACATCTTATTCTAAATCTTTCTTTTTCTCTTCAAATTCCTTTTTCTTGATCTCGCCTTTTGCGTATCTCTCTTTTAGAATATCCAAAGCGGTTTTGTTTCTGCTTTCAGTTTTATCTTGATCGGATATCCATTTTATAAAAGCAACGACTCCTGCGATTATTAAGACCCAAAAGAGAATCATAAAAATCCAACCAAAAGGAACATAGCCAAAATTCATCATAAATGTGGGGTTATTAAAAAGTTAAAATTTTATCGCATTCTCGGACAAGTTCGTACAAATCTTTCATGGTACTCATCGGGCAAGTGTTGGTTGCCTCTTGATTTCGGGATTTTAAGCACGTACCACACGCAAGAATTTTCGCCTTTTCAGATTTTAAAAATTCTGCCACTTGTTCTTGAATGTTGAATTTATCCGAGCTGCCGGTTTCGTATTCTACTCCTTCTCCGACGAGAAAAATTTTGACTTCATCATCTTGTTTGAGAGCAAAATTCGCAAAACGCAAAGCATTCCACACGGTTTCTGGGTTGGTTTGACTGATGATGATTCCTATTTTCATAGTAGTTTGGGTTAGTTGGCTATAGATATAAGCTGTCTAAAAACTCAAATTTTGAAAACTTTCGGAGCTAAGATAAGCCAATGTTTTTTCGGAAAATCGCCAAAGTAGGAGTTTTTAGACAGCCTGGATAGTTAGGAGATGTAATTTTTATGTAATAATTTTTTTTGTTATATCACCACCCACGAGATTGCCATCAATATAAATATGACATCCAGATTTTAATCCGAGATCAATACTTCCAAGTTTTACTTCAACATGATGAACTTGCTCATTTGATTTTATTTGACCTTCTAATTTTTGAGATAAACCCAGCAGGCCATTGTGTTCATCTGTGATGTTTCCATCTATTATGAGTCTTTCTCCCGTTCTTAAAATAATATCCCACCAATTTTCTACAATAATCTCGTGTCCTTTAAAATTTAACTTCCATTGTTTTTCAAATTTAAACATATTTTTTAAAATTATTATATGAAATTTATTTCACACAATGTTCCAGTCACTAGTGTTGCATACTTCAAATTAATTCTATCAAATTTTACCTAATTTTACAACTAAATTTGTCTTTTTAAAAAACACTGATCCTCCTTAATTCTTTGTCTTATTTAGTTTTATCCATAGATATTGCTTGACGGGGATATAAATAGTATAATGGTCTGGAAAAACTAGACAACCCATTAAGAGTCAATCGGTGGTATAATTCCTACCACTATGCGCAAGACATTCACTCCCAGCCAAAATGCTCACGTGGCATTGTCGGCTTTGAAAGGCAGCTTGTCTATTTCACAAATAGCCAGTGAAAACGAAGTCCACCCCACACAGATCAAACAATGGGAAACCGTTGCAAAAGATGGATTGTCGACCCTGTTTACTGACAAGCGGAGAAATGAACATAAGGATTTGCAGGAAAAAATCGATCAGCTGTACAAAATCATCGGCCAGCGAGACCTTTCTACAACCACAAAAAACGGCCACAACAATCGCTTGATTACCAGACACCTGAGCCATTATCTATTTTAGCCAATAACTGATTTCATATATAAAAAACAATCCAAATAAGTTAATTTACTTATCCACAGTTGGCTCTTATACAAGGCATTTTACTGTCTTGACGAGCCAGACCACTATACCCAAATCGACTCCAATAAACGTAAAACTTTACTTCTCATTGCAATTTTCACTACAAGTGAAAAGAACAATTAAAGACTATGTCTGAACAAAGAATAGAAAATCCGGGAGACAAATATATGGGAAACAGAAGAGAAAAAGAGTCAAGACGAAGGAGCCTGGCAAATTTTGTATTGGCGTTACTTGCCTCTGTTACTCTGCATGCAGGTTCGGGTTATAAGATACAGGAAGATTATAATGCACGCTCGCAAGAAACATTATTAGACAAAGACAGACTCGAAGACAAGGACAAAGAAAGAAAAAAAGAATTAATAAAAGTGGGATTATATGAAGATGAAGGTGATTTGGAAAATGAATTAAGGCAGCTAATTGAAGATGGAAATATTGAAAATATAGACCTCGGTTATTTTATCTTACGTGCAAAATATGCACACAGCAATATAACAAAAGAACAATTAGACCGTGCAGAAAATAATCTAGATGCACTTGTAGACGCAATTGAAAAAGAAT
>PFPK01000002.1:0-21658 GCA_002793015.1 Candidatus Magasanikbacteria bacterium CG_4_10_14_0_2_um_filter_37_12
CAGACGACCCATGAAGTCATAATTGAAATATGTTGTCTGATTTCGTTTGTCTTTTTCTGTCAATTTATTTCCAACTGAGTCGTACGTGAAGCCACGCGTATTATTCAATTGGTCAGTCACTGTTTTCAATTGATTGTCTTCATAATATGTATAATGCGTTGCCGTCGTATCTGGATAAGTAATCATTGTCTTATTGCCATTTGCATCATATTGGTATGACGTCGTATTATTTGCTGGATCTATTTCACTGGTTACACGATTGAATTCGTCATAATTAAATGTGCTTACACGCCCCATACCATCGCTACTTGTTTTGAGATTACCCACATCGTCATAGGTATAATCACTATGTGCGCCATATGCATCAGTTACTCGCTTCTTGCTTCCCAATTCATTGTACTGATACTCAGTTACATGTGTAGCAAGTGATCCATCACTATTTTGATGATCAATGGTTTTTGTGAGATTATTTTCTCCGTCATAAAAATATGTAGTATACGTATTATCCGCAAAGATATTCTTTTTAAGACGATTTAACTCATCATACTGATACGTGACTGAATGTCCACTACTATTACGCAAACTTGCATCGCTATAAGCGCGAGGATGAAGTTCACTTAATTTATTTCCATTATTGTCATAAGTATATGTCGTAATCGCACCTGACATTGGTTCAGTTTTCTTTGTGAGTCGATCGAGTATATTATATTCAAATGATGTTACATTATTATTTCTATCTTGTGTAGAGATGATTCTTCCTAATCCATCATATATAAGTGTTTGATATACATAATGCGACGCATCTGTATAATTACGTTCTTCCACTTTTTGATTACGCACATCATACAGATATGCAGTCTTTGCACCATTTGTGTGTGTTTCTGATGTTACATTTCCCACATTATCATATATAAGTGTGATCGTATCAACTGGTCCTGTTTCAGTCACCTGACGATTGCCCGCATTATAAGTATATGTAGTACTATACCCTTGTGGATCAGTCATACCTATTCTATTTCCTACCCAATCATACGTATAACTAGCCACAATATCACTATGTCCACTCACACCTTTTTGTTTGACAGTTAGTAAACTCGCATTGATGTCTTTGTCATACGTATATTCTGTCGTATGATTATTTTCATCAATCTGAGAAATACGATGATTTTCCAAATCGTACGTATATGTTTTGAATTTAGTAAGTGGATTTGTTTCTTTACGAAGATTCCCTCTCGTATCATACACATAAGAATACGTATAATTACGCGGTGTGGTGTAGCTCGTCATATTACCATACCCATCGTAAGTATAATGACTTGTCAATGTAGACGCGGTACCATCCGCTGTAGTTACATTCACTGATTCTGTTTGTTTATAATTATGACCACTGTCATAGGTATAGGTTGTTACCACGCCATTTTTATCAGTATGCGTTTGCACATTACCATAATTGTCATACACAAAACTTTCTAAAAGCCCGAGCGGATAATTGATAGCGGTTACATTTCCATTTGCGGGATCAATTGTATAGTAAGTTGTACGTGTCAAAGTTGTCGCACCGGATTTTGTTGCAGTTTCTGTAGCTGAAGTTAAACGATTAAAATTTGGCTCATAACTAAATATCCTTGTAGTATGCCATCCGTTGACATCTGGCAATGTTTCGCTTGTTTTTGTCTTATTGGAACTATCATATACATACTGTGTGATATTTCCACTCTCATCTGTATAACTTGATGGAAATCCACTACTGTCATATTGCCATTTTTGTGAATTACCCATTCCATCCTGTTCAAATATTTTTAATTGATCAACATTGAAACATGTTCTCACATCATAATGTATGTTTGCATCGCGATAATTTTTTACCAGTGTACATGCAGTTGATCCTGTTGAGCCGGCATACGCACCCTCATAACTAAGTTCGTATACTTTTCTATCAGTACCTGAAGAATCTTTATTAGGATTGTATTCATATTGTGTTATCACACGACCTGCACTGTCATATACATTGCGCAATATAGTGCCACGAGGATCTGTATATGTCATCATTCTACCATTACCATCATACGTATATGTCTCAACAATATTTTCTGTCGTACCATTATAATATCTATTATCTGTTGCCGTAAGCAAATTGTCATTTGTATCGTATGTATATGTCGTGATACGAGGATTAGTTGCAGAAATAGTATCACGTACGTCTTTTATATTGTCCCATAAAACCTCATCAGTGTCAGGATAATACGTAATCTGTATACCACGGCCCGATGGATCGGTAACACTCGTCAAAAGTGGTACGCCACGCACATCTGTGTATCCAAGTGTCGTGATATTGCCATTTGTATCCTTTATTTGTTCAAGAATACCAAGATTATTAGTAAGCACTTTTGAATAAATATGTTCCACACCATCAAGCGTTTTATAAACAAATGTGTTGCCAACCTTTTTTAGGGTGTCAAAAATACCTTTAGGGGCTTCATAATTGACCCCACCATCCGGTGTAGTAAACAAAGCAACCAAAGCCCCGCCATAATACAACTGAATATTTTTGGTCGTTTCATCCATATAATAATAGCTGTTGTAAGAAAAACTCCAGCCATTGCCAAAACGACTACTTCTTTCGCTAAGGGTACTGATATATGTCCTACTAAAATTTAGTGCTAACCCGCGCCCAGGCAAACTAAAATCTGTTTGGGTAAATTCAAATGCACCTGTTCGCAAATTTACCGGATCTGCCCCGTATGAGAGAGATTGAATATCCGTTTTACTTCCGGAATATGAAAAATAGGCTGTATCATATACTTGTTTTGAATCTACTACAAATTCATTGGTTCCCACATATACTTCAGCAACATCCGGTATGGAGTCTAGATCTGAATTTGGTAATGAACCACCTCCACCCCCTCCCCCACCATAGCTGTATCTACGTGCGTATATTGTGTTTGAAGAATTTAACACATCTGATGATAAATCAGGATCGCCAGAAACATTCAGCTGAATTTTTGCCTTGTATTGATGATAATTGTTTGACATGGTTATATCGTATGGAATCATGCCTGATAAGGTCACTGTCTTTGATTGCCCTGCACTTATGGTCTGATTTGCCGTAAGGTTGGTAAGAAAAACCACGGCACTACCTGATTGATCAACAATCGAAAACGTATAAGGAACGGTTTCACTCACGTTCCCCTTATTTTGTAATCCTACATTAACACTAACTGTGTTGCCGTCTTGGTAATACCCGCCAGAATTAGCAAAAGACACACTTGTGATGTCGACGTCATGAACATCGGCCGCTTGTACTGTGACAGTCGTTTGAAACTTATTATCATATTCATTACTTTCAGGCACAATGCCTTCAGCATCTATCCAATAATACAAATAATAAGTACCAGGCACAGTGCCCACGGGTACTGTGTAAGAAACACTTTCTACAGATGTTCCATTAACTGCAAGGCTCGATACAGAATCTGTACCAAAATTATATGCACTCGTATATGATGTGCTATCTTTTTTGAAATAATAATACACATAACTTGAACCAGCGCTTGCGGTACCTATATTTTTTACAGTGAGATTAAGATTGATGGTTTGTCCAGGTTTTACCGTTGTAGGACTAACAGAATCTGTATATTTTGTTAAATTTGGTTTTGGAGCAGACACAATTGCCACCGCCTGATAAGCCGTATTATTACTTTCACTTAATTCAGAAATACCGCCAAGATAATCTGCAATAAAACAAATATATCCGGTTTGTCCTACAATCACGTTGGTTGGAATGACTATGGAGGCACTTTCTTCTGAAGAAATCTGCCCTGAACTTAGCGACTGAACGAGATCACCAGCCAATTTGGTATCACTGGTAGTGCATATGTTGTTCGTGGAATAATAATAACCCACATATGAACCGCCAGCTGTTCCTGTTCCACTATTTTTAATTTTAGTATAGGCCGTGATGGTTTCACCAGGGCTAACAGATGTCTTACTTAAACTTTTTGAATAAATAGTAAGGTCTGGTTTGGCAATAGTAGCGTACACAATCGTCAAATAAGGATCGTAGGTGCTGTTACTGTTATTTGAAGAATAGAACCAAAATAACCGCTGTTTACTGGACCAACTCGTTGGCACAGTTGTTCCACTTGGAAAATTTTCCGTTGGCTCTATCAAAAGTCCATAGTTAGTACTCGGACTATTCAACCATCCTGTGACCATTGCATTATCCAATACAAATTCACAATTTGTACACGAACCTGATTGTTTTAGATTGAGTGCTTGCCCCCCAGTGGCTAATGTGCCCCTCACATAACTATAAGTTATGTCGTCTGCCAGAGCCCAACTTTTGGTAATTTTTTTAGGCGAAAAAGATATATCGCCCGTATAATTACCACACCCTACCACTCCAGTGTTTCGTCTCAACGTTACTTTCGCCGAGCTTATTGTTTGCCCGTTTGGTATACTGTTACCTTGAAAATCAAATTTTAATACCGTGTGACGACTAATCGTGGTACCAGCACAGACCCCAGACGCATCGCCATAGTCATACCCCATAATGAGATATGGATAATTCCATGCGCTCTTTCCTGTAAGCCATGACAAATAAATATCACCTTCACAGGTATTTGTATCGCACGTAATATATGTTGGATCAATAATTATTGGATAAACTTTATGTGCATCCAACAGATACTCTCCATCAACAATTAAACCAATCCTCAACTCTAAACTATCACGGTCAAATTGTACAATCTGCTCAACTGCCTGTTGAGTCATATCAACATGCACAGGATAGCGTGGGTCGTCTTTTAGAATAGCTGAATCAAATATGATTGATGGAGTAATAAGTAAAGCACCTTCACCATCCATTTTAACTTGCACAGGTGCTGTTGTTTTTATTTGAGCAGAATATTCTTTATCACCCACAAAAATCTTAGCATTTGCTGGGACTTTATATTTTTCCCAAAAAATCAGTCGTTCGTCACTCTTGATTTCTGGCTTTGTTTTTATGACTATTTCTTTTGTTCTTGCTTGCCGTCTGTCAACAAAATTTATATCCACATCTGGATACACATTTTCGTAAGTTGACACAATTTGTTCACTACTGGCACTTCTATCCTGCAAAAATGTTGCCTGTCGTGACTGCTGAGAGGAAATGACCTTATCATTTCCAGCTCTCTCAACTGCGCCAGAAAATACCTCGACGTACTCATTATTTCCTGAAAATGGTAAAACAAAACTATACCCAACATCCTTGTTGTTTTTGAGCTGAGACCGCACATCTTCGTCAAATTTATGCCAACCCTGTGGTCTTTCTCTCACGGTACCTATCTCATCAGTATATATTTCTCGAGGATGAAGATAGACACGATCCATTGTATTTCCGTCTGGCAATATTGCCCTATCTGTCACTTCATCCACCACACTAAAAAGAGACTCATCTACCTCTTTTGCTGTCACTTCATCAGCCTTCGGATCTTCTTGTACAACTTCTTCATCTCTAAAAATATCCCTCACTTTTTCTACTACGCCATCTACATAATCTCCTATCTTATCTATTAGATTATCAAATAAACCACTTGTATCTGTATTATCAGACGGGGCAGTATCAAAACTTCTGTCATCTTCAGTGCTGTTATCTATGTTTTGTTTATCATTATCTCTCTCACCAATATTAATATTCTCGTCTGCAACAACGTCTTCACCTACGCTTACGACAGACTCTTCCTCTAAGACAATTGGAGAAAGTGGATTAATTTGTTCTATAAAAGGCGTAGGCCTTTGAGTGCTAGGAGCAGATGGAAAAATGTTCCTCACAATAGGAAACATACTGTTGTCATGTGTTGGCACGACAGAAGGTCTTTCTTCCAGTGTTTGGGCAAAAGCGTATCTGGCAGTGAAAACAAAAGTTAGAAGAATGAGAAATGAAAAAATAACTTTTTTATTCATATTTTTAATAAAAAATAAAAACATTTAAAAAATAAAAAATCCGTATCAAGTACGGATTTAATTATACAATTGTGGAAACACACATTCTCACCACCAAAAGTGGCCCCCCATTTTTTAGGTGATAAGCCAGACAATAGTGATGATAAATACATATTCTTTATTTATTAACCAGTGCTTTTAGTTTAATATAAGCATACCACATCTGTCAAATATTTGCTCTGAATAAAATGGGTACAAAACAACCAAATCTAAGATTGAATAGATGTTAAAAAAACAGATAAACCTCAAGCCAAAGACACTATCGCCCTAGCAATTTCATCCACATTGTGGGGATTCACAAGATAAGCACCACCATCCGCCACCTCCATAAGAGAAGATCTGTTGCTCGCAATCACAGAAGTACCACAATACATCGCCTCTAGTACTGGCAAGCCAAATCCCTCATAAAAACTCGGATAAACAAACAAACTGGCCATTTTATACAAATCTATCTTATCATCTTTATCCACATAACCAAGATATCTAACACTAGGAGTTTTTTCAATTGCTTCCAAAATATCTTTATACTTCCAACCTTTTGCCCCAGCTATTATTAGTTCATAACTCATAGTTCCCAGTTCAGAATTCTTAAAAGCCTCAATAAGACTAAGAATATTTTTCCGAGGTTCAATTGTTCCCAAAAATAAAATGTACTTATCTGGTAGATTGTATTTTAGTTTAACTTGTTCGTCATTAGTTGTTCGTTGTTCATAAAAGGTAAATGACAGTCTTGGGTGTTCTATACTCACTTTACCAGCGTCAATCTTGTACTCTCGTATTACATCCCTTTTTGTATTCTCCGATGGCACAATAATCTCGTCGGCTCGCTGGCAAAGTTTCCGTGGATTGACAAACTTGTGCCACAGCCGGCGTTTTAAGGAATAACAATCTTTGAAATATTCAAAGGACAAATCATGAATAGTGAGAATAAACTTTGTTTTTGGATTTAAAGATATGAAATTAATGTTTGGTGATAAAAATGAATGTATAGAGGTAATCTGAAGTCTGAAGTCTAAAGCCTCCAACTTCTTCTCGATAAATCTGTCTAACTTTATAACACCCATCCAGACAAAAAGATTAAATAACTTACTTGGCCAATGGCTAATTACATAGTGAACATTCTCTTGTTCCCATTTAGGTATATGATCTGAAACATCTTGAAAAGAGTTATAAAATAAAAAATACTGATTGGTATGATCAGAAGAAAAAGTAGTATCCAAAAATTGGTAGGTATATTCGCCCACTCCTGTACGTTTTTTTTCAGTGAGTGAACGGATATCGATGGCTATATTCATATATATGTGCGAAATTACGAAATATACGAAAAATTAAAAAATAGTTTATTTTCATATATTACCTGACATCTAATCTACAATTATTATTCTCTTCCACAAATTCAGTATATTTCTCTTCCACATAGTTTTTCATTCTCACTTTGAAATCATCGGCATTGAATCTGAGCGCCCAGTTGCGTATATAATCTGGATCCCAAAGTTCGTAATCAAAATTGATCAACACATCAAGAAGCGACTCCCAGGTTTGTTCATTGAAAAATATTCCTGTCTTACCAGGAATGACGGTCTCTGTCACTCCGCCCACTCCATAGGCAATTACTGGTCGACCACTAGCCATGGACTCTATCGGGGTAATTCCGAGATCTTCCACTTGAGGATGAAGAAAAGCTTGCGCATGGCTAAGTAATTTGGCTTTCTCTTTATCATCTACTCTACCAAGAAATTGGATGTTTCTCTTGGCTTTTTTCTTTAGTTGTTCTATTTCTGGGCCAGTCCCAAAAATTTTCAAAGGCCAGCCGAGACGATTGAAGACTTGAATTAGTAAATCAAATCTCTTGTATGGCACAAGCCTTCCACCAGAGACATAGTAATCTCTGATATCTGGAGAGATATAGAATCGATTGGTCTCCACTGGTGGATAAATAATATCGCTCTCACGCCTGTAATATTTCTTGATCCTACTATGAACAGTGCCAGAATTGGCAACGAAATAATCTACTCGATCAGTACTCATCTTATCCCAAATGCGTAGTTTGTGAATCAATCTTGGCAAGAAGGCTTTGACGAGATGATTATATTTCAAGTCAGCAACATACTCATGAGTATCAGTCCATAGATAGCGTGTAGGTGTGTGGCAATAGGAGATGTGTAATGTGTCCGGACGAGTTAGTACGCCTTTGGCAAAAGCACTGGTAGATGATATGACGACATCAAAATCATGCAGATTATGGCACTCATTGGCTAAGGGCATAAGTGAGATATACCACTGATACTTACTTTTGCCAAATGGCAAATGGGCAATAAAAGATTGACGAATATCAGCACCCTGAAATCCAGATATTTTTTTCTTATCGTAAAATAAAACAAAAATAGGTGCACTAGGCCAAATTTGATGAAACGCTTTCAAGACTTGTTCAGCACCTCCATCTTGCGATAAATAATCATGTACTAAGGCTACTTTCATGTATTTACGAATTTACGAAATATATGAAATATACGAAATATTTTTCTAATATTTTCGTACATTTCGCATTGTTCGTATATTCGTACATCTACAGTGCTTTTCTCTTCTGAAAAATCACAAACGGTGTCTTAATAAAAATGACGACATCTTGGAGCAGACTCCACTTTTCTGTATAAAAAATATCTAATTTCATTTCTTCTTCAAAAGACAAATTACTTCTACCAGAAATTTGGGATAGACCTGTAATCCCAGGTTTGAGAGTAAAAACGTGAGAATATTGGTCGGCGTATTCTTCTACTTCTCGAGGCTGGTGAGGACGTGGACCGACAATGCTCATCTCGCCACTAAGGACATTGAAAAACTGTGGTAGCTCGTCAATACTAAAGCGACGCATGAAAGCTCCAAAAGGTGTAATTCTTGGGTCGTCTTTTATTTTATAAATTGGCCCTTCCTTAGAATTTTGAACTTTGATTAATTCTTTTTCTCTTTTTTCAGCCTGTTTTCCAGAACGACCAAACTGTGCTCCTGTGCTATCCTTTTGGTACATTGATCGAAATTTCAAAGTCATAAATTTGTTTCCGCGAATTCCGACTCGTTCGTTTTTGTAAATCACTGGCCGACCAGTCTCAAATAGAATAATCAGGGCTGACAAAAGCATGATCGGACTGGTCAAAATAATTACTACGATACCAAGCACAATATCAAAAAACCTCTTATATACTCTCCCCCATCCAGACAGACTAGTCTTATGGATCTCCACTACTGGCACACCAGCCAAGGCCGTGACAGACATGTTGGTGGCGTAAGTGGAAAATAAGTCAGCCGAATATTTGAAGACGATATGATTGGTATTACAAAAATTAATGGCACTGAGTATCTCTCTTTCTCGAGCTCTCGGATTGGTGAAAATCACTTCATTGATGCCCAATTTTTTCAAATCTTTGTCCATCTTCTTGGTATAGCTTTCAAATACCCCAACAACGAGATAACCAAGCTCTGGTCTTGATTTCAATGTAAAAACAATACTCTTTGCGACTTCTTCTGATCCAAAAACCACAACCCGACGAAGTCCAATCCCAGCTCGATAGAGCAGGCTCTTAAGACCACGCATGAAAAATCTTCCCAAAATAACGTACAAACAGGCAAATAACCATCCAAAAGCCAAAAGAAAACGAGAATCAAAAAGCTGTTGGGTAAACATAACGTAGAGAGCCACGGCAGACAGACCAGCAGAACAGGCCAAGATCACCCTCATAAGATCTCTAGCGAACTTTCTATTCTGATTGGTGGAGTATAGTCCGACCAGAGCAAAAATAACAATCCAACACCAAGCTACTCCAGAAGTAATGGACAAAAACTTAGCTAAACTAATATCAAATATTACTGGCCTAAGACTAATAGCCCAATCCGAAAAACGTAAATAATAAGCAGATATACCCGCCAAGATGAGCATAACGAAATCCACAGGAACCTGTAGAATCATTAGGACTATTTCTGATCTTTTCATAGTATAGAAAAACTTAAAACCTGCTTGCAGGCAGACAGGGGCTGGAGTAAGCTGAATAAGCCTGAAAGGCTCAGTTGATTACAATTATATATACTTAATTTTAGCGAAAAAACTGCTCAAAGTCAACCAGACCTATATTGACAAAGTAACTAAAATCTGCTATATTTAGCGTTGTCTTGTTCATTATAGATGATCGCCCCGATAACCATTGGGGAGGAAAGTCCGAACTCCATCAAAAATGGTAATGGGTAACGCCCACCCCCCGATGAACATCGGGACGGGACAGTGCCACAGAGACTATACTATCCCGATGACCATCGGGAGAAACGTGAAAAGTAAATGGATGTTTTTGTTCTATAGACAAAAGCTACTGTTTTCGCCTCTTGGTGACAAGAGTGTGTGGTAAACCCTACCTGGAGAAAGAGTAGCGTCTCCCGACTAAGTCGGGATTCGAAAAGTTAGCTCGTTTGAGTCTATTGGCAACAATAGATCTAGAGAAATGATCATCACCCGCAAGGGACACAAAATTCGGCTTATTTAATGGATAAGACAATAAGAAACACCACGATGTATATCGTGGTGTTTTTTAAAATCAAGACAATTTGTCAATTGTAAATTGTCACATGGTGCGCGAGAGAGGAGTCGAACCTCCACACCTTTCGGCACTACCACCTCAAGGTAGCGTGTATACCATTTCACCACTCGCGCTTTATTACATGATACAAAATACACATAATAAATACAATTTTTGTTTACTTATTTTTTGTATCTTAATCCATGTATCTTGTATCTTATCTAAAATTTCCTAGTTTTTCCCACGATCATATCAATCCTCGACTTAGCCAATTTTATTTTTATTTTTAATTCTTTGGAAATCCGACCGTCTGCTTCAACAGGAAAAGGCTTAGAACTACTAACCACCATTTCTTCAAAAGGAAAAATACTAGGTTCGTCGTATTTATCTTTGATAATTCCCCTTCCCATAACTGGCCGAAGAAAAGCTTCTAATTTTCCATCTTGGGGATGAACGATTACATCAGATTTTCTACCTCTTTCTTTCCAGTGAAATGGCTGGAGATTACAAACTACCAACTCCACTTTGCCATATCTGGCTGATACTTTGAACTTTTCATCATATTCAACAGTGATATTACTTGGCGGAATGTGCAATCTGGATATAAAGTAACGGTTGTTGAACCAACCGACATCAAGCAACACTTTTCTGCGACGAGAAAGAACGTCACATGATTCTATACCAACAGGTATACCAAGCACGCTAGAAATAGTGTTATTGATGCCAATTGGTAAAAACCCAAAAGGAATTTTACACACCGCAGCTCTCGACAAAACATGACCAAATGTCTCATCATCACCAACTATAACAATGGTCTTGGCTCCTTTTTTTATCTCATCCTCTACGATCCCTTCGGCATTGGTAAATCCCTGAAGTCGAATAATTTTACCAGCGATACCAAAGTCTGTCAACCGTGTCTCGATCTCTTTTATGACAGACTCGTACTTCTTTTGTCTCAAAAAATTATCGTAAAGATAGACGTACATACTAGGTAAAAAAAGTCACGGATTCACCAAATACGGCCGTGACATAACAATATAAAAAAAAACCAATTATTCAGTTTCTACAAAATCAACATCTTCTTTTTCCTTCAGACGAGCCACTCTTTTTTTCTCAACGCCACTAGAATCAATTGTGATCCCTTTCATGGACACTTTACCCTGGAGAAGTGCCCCTGCCTCAACAGCCAGAATAGTACAAGAAATGTCACCCATGATACGAGCAGAAGAAGTAAGTTCTAATTTGTCAGTGGCTTTGACATTGCCTTTTATCTCTCCAGAAATGAAAGCACTACCAGCACGAACATTGGCAAAAATTCTTGCTCCTTTTTCTACAGTAAGCAGACGACTAGTCTTGACGCTACCAGATACAGTCCCTTTAACTAAAATATTTCCTTCTGAAGAAAAATCTCCTTCTACGTGAACAGATGGGCCAACCACGGTCTCCACTTCTTGAGAGTGGTCAACTGTGTCGTATTGAGATAAAGTGATGTCTGGAGATGATTTTTGGAACATATTTTATGATAATTATGCTTGTAAAAATGATACTACAATAATACAAGAATTTTAGGAAAAAAGCAATTAACCAATTTCCTGGGAAAAAAAACGGTGCAAACTACTGGTTAAGAATTGATTTCTTTCTTTTTGGTGGATTTATCTTTTTTAGGGATCCAAAACCCAAAGACACTGCCTTTTCCCAAACCTGCGCTATTTGTAAAAACATGACCTCCATGTATTTCAATAAATTTACGGCAGACATATATTCCAAGTCCTGTACCATTGACATTGGTACCTTTGATATTTTCACCACGATAAAATTTTTGAAAAAAGTTGGCTTTATCAACAGGGTTGAATCCCAATCCCTGATCTTTTACCTTTGTTACTATTCCACCTCGCTCTTCTAGAAAATCAACTTTGATTGTCCCTGTTTCGCTGTACTTTATGGCATTGTCAATATAATTGAATATAACATGGCGAACTTTTTCTTCATCCATAAAGACGGTAGCGATACTTTTGTTTGGTTTCCAAATAATCTTCAAACCTTTGGCCTCGGCTCTCTCGTGCAGTTCTTCGACCACTCCCTCGATCAGTTTATTCATATCTGAGTGTTCAAAAACAAACTTGGTACGGCCTTGTTCAATCCTGGTAATGTCTAGAAACTCATCTACTAATTTTACCAGCCTCTCATTACTCTCGTCCATGTCACCCAAAACTTTGACCATTTCTTTGCTAGGTTTGCCATAGGCTCCATCTCCGATCAGCTCAATGTACCCCTTTAAAATTGATAATGGTGTGCGGAGCTGGTGTGAGGCAATAGAGAGGAATTCTGTTTTTTGTTGGTCTATTTCTTTGAGACGGAGGTTTGCTTTTTCGAGGGATTTGGCTAGCTTGGAAAGCTCCTCACGCTGAGCAATTTCACGTTGTACACTTCTTATGAGCAATGAACCAAGTATGGCAACAAAAGAAGCAAATATTAATTTCCATATTATAGTTATCCAAGAACCAGACAGGAGTGCCTCTGTTGATAATACAATGGTTAACAAACCCACCAAAAACTCAGTGGCAATCAACTTTATATTTAAAAATTTCTGTCTAGTAACTGCATAGCCAATAGCCATAATCAGAGGCAGAACAAACGCTGGGCTGATTGGTACAAAACTTGCATTTTGAAAGACAACAACAGCAATCAACAAGAATGAAAGGACTAAGGCTATAGTAATCAAAAAACCAACTCCCATAATAATTAAAGCTTTTCTCTCCTCTGCTTTTGCATCCAAAAATTTTCTTATGAGAAAATATATTCCAAAACTAAAGAAAAAGATTAGTGACAAAGCATAAAATGGCATACCTATGCCAGGAATCGGCACAATACCATTAGCACTGTGACTGACTCCAACAAAAACAAAAGGTGTGATAGAAGCAACCATTTGAGATAGTAGAACTGTCATCATCGCCCAAAAAACTCTGCGAGATAATTGAATGTGATCCTTTGGAAAGGTATGCATCAACAATGCAAAAAAGAAAGCTTGGGGGGCAGCACTAAAAAGTACCAATCTAATCCAAAATAGATCATACCCTACAGGCGGGTGCAAAGAAAAATAGTTAATTATTGACCAAAAAGAAAAGCTGAAACTAAACAACAAGAAAAGTATATTGCTAGCATTCTTTCTATTGCGGTAAAAAACTACACTTCCCAAAAATACGGTGCTCAACACCACTATAAAGAGAGACCCCAATTCAATATTTTCAACAAACATAGATTATTTTTTGACCCAACGATGTTTATTATTTTTTATAATAAAATTTTCTGAACTATAGGGCAACAAAACAATAAATGGGTAGGCTTTTTTACCAACAGATTTCAACAATCTCCTATACTCAGCATTCAAATTAGCCATGTACTTTAGTATTGTCACTTGTGCTAGATTTCTCAACTCCTGTGAGTCTTTAACTTCTTTTCCTAATTCCAATGTCAAACACAATTTTTGATTTTTGCCATGATTAAGAACTCTGACTGTCGCCACAAACTTACCAGAAAAAAATCTACGTAGCTTGGAATCTTCTAAAGCTGTTTTGATATTTTCTGGATAAATATTTAAGGCATAGAACGTGACCGAAACATCGTCACGATTTTTTAATATTATAATTGGGTCTGGCCACTTTTTCAAAAGATCCTGGAACAAGCTCGACTTTGCAAAACTGAATTCCTTAGTGAGATCATTGAGTTCAGAATTGGTTAGGATTCTTCCTTTATCTCCTATCTTGTACTTTACCAAAGGTATGCCAGACTTGGTGGTAAAGATCAAATCTTCATTATCTTCTTGAAAAAATTTGTACTCTGGGTAATAATGTACACAACTTGACGGATGTCCACTAGAGCCAAATATTTTGGTGGCAACAGCTTTATCTTTTGTGGAAATTCTCCTCAAAAATACTGTCAGTGGTGATTCATGCCCTAAAACAGCGGCATCTGCAGTGCCATAAATATTGACAGACCCTGATAACTCATCCTTTATTTCAGCCATTTTATGCGAAAAATCTCGCCACTTTTCTGAAAAGCTTTCCCCAGCAAATAGTAGGTTTAGCCTCATCTTCTTTATGTTTATTTTTTGGTGCTTCATCTCATATAATATGTCCATTATAAATGGTGGGTAACCAGCCAAAATAACTCTATCAAAGTTTTTTGCAAAATTTTGAAATACGCTGATAGTGTCTTCCTGATTGATGCCTGGGGTGACTATCGACAAATTATAACCTTCTCTAGAAACGTATCTACAGCAAGCGACTGTATAAGTACCCGCTATCCACGAACCCATAGAAAAACAAATGACTACCAAAGTTTTTTCATCTTTTTTCAAATTAAAAATATCTCTAAAAATCCGCTCGTGAATAATTCCACCTTCTTTTTCTTGTTCTTCCCCCCTAGGCCAGAAAAAAGGCACGCCAGATGAACCAGAGCTTACTGAAATCATCGGTGAAACACTCGCACCTTCTGGAGATAAATCCTCAAAACGATATTTTCTTAAATAATTTTTCTTATTCATGCAAGGCACATTAACAAAATCATCCTCTGTTTTGATAGATTCATATTTGATTTTTTTGTCCAACAAGAAACTGGCATAAGCTGGCACATTCTCAGCTGTCCAATAAAAAGTTTTGAGTGCCTTTTTAAACCCTTTAGACATAAAATTTCATTACATTTTTATTATACCATCTAAACAAAAATTATACCTGCCAGAAGAAATATTGCCGTCTGTAAATATTTTTCTAACTACATAAGTTAACACCGCTCCACGCAAAAAAGTTGCCTCGGCTAACTGTGGGATGCCTGCCAAATCAACACCAATCCTATCAAACGACTGACATAGGCGTTCGGTCAAAAATTCTTTACCAATAAAATCTCGAAGAAGGTAGATAATTTCTTTTTTCGATAAATGTTTGACATTACTTACTTTTCTTTGTACTGTCTTTGTTAATTTACCGTTCAAAATCGGCGTTTTAGCATCTTTGTCAAAACGCTCGATGTCCAAAATAAGATTAGAACCATTTCCAGTCACCATCACTACTGGAATTTTATGTTTTCTTGCTCTTTTTCTTAATTCTAGTTTTAGAGGCAAGTTGTCAACTTCCTCTACTAAAATATCTATTTTAGAATTCAATAAAAATTTATCAATATTTTTTTCGCTGATCCCTTTATCAAACTGTTCAATTTTCAAAAAAGGATTGATCTCATAAACCTGACGTGCAGAAAGTGTAGTTTTATTTGTACCTAAGTCAGTCAAACTGGCTCTAAATCTATTCAAATTAGAAAGAGATAGAGTATCAAAATCTGCGAATTTCATCTTGAAACCAACGCCCTCTAAAGCCATACAAATCGCCCCAGAATTGCCCACGTTCATTCCTGCAAAACCAACGGTCAACATTCCTGTCTGTTTTTGCTCTTCTTTTGAGATCAAATTATTATTACGGGAATGTTTTAGATTAAGAAAATCACTTTTAGACAAAACGTGAACTAAGGCAAGATTCCACGGATAAAATACCCAAACACCGTCTGCGTCTGATATTTTTGGAGAAGACATTTCAAGAATATCTTTCAAAATACTTCCTGGATCATTTACTTCCCTTAACTCTTGAACTTGATTAGAAAATTCGTCTACCACCCTGATACCATTGTATTCAGACAAAAGTTTCTTTATTTTTTTAACATCAGTTGATTTTTTTAAATCAAAAATAATAGGATGATTGCCACTCTTATAGTGCTTTCTAAATTTTGGCAGAATAATCTCTCCTAACATAGCTATCTTGTAAGTTTGTTTTCCACTTCCAAACGAGGTGTGATTCTTGCCTTAGATTTCATATAACCAACACAAAATAAAAAATGTGGTTTTTTGTCAGCCCCAATGATTTTCATCAATTCGTTTTCATAGCCCATCTCAATTGCAGCGACATATATAGATGTCCTCAAATTATGGTTCTGAGATATTAAAGTCAAGTGTTGAGCCAAGCGACCGACTTTTGTCCATGCCACAGGAGTATCATCTCCGCCCGACAATACACAGATAAGCGGTGCTGAAGAAATACTTTTGAAATTTAATTTTCCCAAGATCTTGCCCATATCAAACCACTTTATCACACTTGGCAAAATGAAGGAAAAAAGTAATGGGGCTTTCATAGAAAAACCATGGATACCATACTTGCGACTAGACAAATTGTTATTTATATACAATGACATCTCCTTGCGAAAATCCTTGTTGGAGTGAGCAGTTTGCATTCCTTTGGCGGTTAGTTTGGCAATCTCTTTAATCTTATTTTTATCAGTTATTAAATAAGCGTCCACGCCAAAGACACTTTTAGCTTTAGTCAATTCGTCTAGTAATTCGTCTAGTACTGACAATCCAATATCTTTTTCTTCAAACACGCCCCTCACATTTACTCGATTTTTAATAGTTTCTTCAAAAGAGGTAAAATTTTCATCCATACCAACACCCTCTTTAAAAAAAACTTCTACAAAAAAAGTTCCAGATTTGTCATAATTATAATCGAGATGATCAAAAAAATTGTAATATTTAGCAACCAAAATTAAATTTTCTATTGTGCCACCTAGACTAATATAAGAATTCTGAGTTTTTGGGTCTCCATAAGGCAGATACAATTTTTTGTCTACAAAACACAGGCAAGATTTTTCTTTAATAGAAAACTTCCATGGCTGAATATTATGTGTTGATGGCGCCAAAATTGCATACCGTAACAAAAACTTTATTTTTTCAGTAAAATTCCCCAAATTAAAAAAATCTGCCCTGTTTATCTGTCTAATTTTTTTAGCATTATTAAGCATACAAATCAACGACTATTGATTTTCCTCAGCGCCACTTCGTAACCAGCCTTGGTTAGATCTTGTAAATTAGTATGATTATGTAAAATTTCATCTACGGATTTCCTAATACATTTTTCAATGTCATCAAGAATAGCAGTTTCTGACAATAGACATCCTAGTTTCATAAGATAATTAAAGCACCTGGCCATACCACAATTTACAATAAATTCTGGAATGACACTAAAATTTATGTCTGCTTCCTTCTCTATTTCTCCATCAAAAAAAGGGTTGTTGGCACCTGGTGCAATTACACTTACTCCAGCCGATTTGATAAATTGCATATGCCTAGTGCCAACAGTGTGAGAAGTAGCCGCTGGGATAAAAATATCAGCTGACAAAATCTCTTTCAACTCATCTCTGTAAGGAGTAACCAAATTAGAAAAAACATTTAAGACACCTCGATTACGAGCCTGCAACAACAAATTTATGTCAATACCGTGATCATCAAAGATATACCAATCTTTATCTAATATACCAATAATTTTTGCCCCCTTCTCCTTAGCAAAATAAGCTGAAGCACTTCCTACGTTACCAAAACCTTCTAGAACGACCCTTTGTCCAATCAATTGCCTGTCAGTTAAATCGTAAAAAGCTTGTAATGATGATGCTACACCATATCCAGTGGCCACATCTGATAAAACCAGACCAAGATTTTGTAAAAATTTATTAGAAGTAACTGGAGTCAAAACTCCCAATTTGAGATTGTTAATTATCTTCAATCTTTGGTTATCATCTAAATCTGTATAAAGTCCGTTGACTATTCCTTCTTGTGGGTGATTAATACCAATCTTAGACAAAAGCACACTTACATCATTTTTGAAATCTACATTTTGATCTCCACCAGTACCATAGCAAGTACTTAATTCTTTTTTAATAAAAGCAAACCAACGTGATAAAACATCTCTTTTTTCATCTTCGTTTTTGAAATCATATCGGATACCAGACTTTGCACCACCAATCTCCGGACCAGAAACAGTGAACTTTATCTCCATTGTCTTTGCGAGTTGTTCGACTTCTGCTCGATTACATGAGGAACTCATACGAGTGCCACCACCAGCGGCACCATTGTATAAAGAGTTTATTACCAACCACCCCTCAGCAACGCTATGACTGTCCTTCCAATGGATAATTTTTTTAGGTTTTTTTTTAAAAAATTTCTCTAACTCTAAAAACATATATTTATACAAGAAAACTACGTACTTTTAAAGTGTAAATACACTCTCACATCTCTTCCACCACCTCAATCCCCAACAAATTTAACCCACTTTCCATCACAGTCTCAACGTTCTTGATGATTCGGAGACGGAAAAGTTGGGCTTCTTCTGTAGTGGCTTGGAGAATAGGGCAGGCTTGATAAAATGAATTGAATACCTGAGCCAAATCAAAAATATATTTAGCAACCTTCGACGGATCATAGCTCTCCACCGCCTCTCTGGTGGCTTCTGGATACCTAGACAACATTAATAAAAGTCGCTTTTCCTCAGTTTTAATATCAATATCAAAAATGACTTTTGACTTTTGACTTTTGATTTTTGATTTTTTCAAAATACTTTTTATCCTGGCAACGATATACAATAAATACGGCCCACTATCACCAGAAAAACTAATCGACTCTTGCATATCAAAAGATACGTCTTGCAAGATATCAGACTTAAGCATAGCATACTTTAATACTGCTTGGGAAACTTTTTTGATTATTTCGTCCTTATTATCAAGATCATTTTCTTTCATTATTTCTCTCACGCTCTTCTCTACTTGAGCAATAAGATCTTCACCGGATATGACATTGCCAGTCCGAGAACTCATTTTTTTTTCACCTTTAAGTTGTAAATATCCTCCGGGAAGGTGGTATTCTTTACCCATAGTTGCTGGAAAAACCTGTTCGAGAGCCTTGAAAACTACTTGAAAATATCCAGTCTGTTCTTTACCTACCACGTGGATGACCATGTCTGGATGATGTTCTTGAAAATGTCTTTCTGCCAAGCCAATATCCTTACCTTCATAAGTAGGATAACCCTGGCTACTGATGAACACTCGATCATGAAACCCATATTTACTTCCTTCAAAGATAACAGCGCCATCGCTTTCTTTAAAAATTCCATTTTTGACGCCTTCTCTTACCAACTCTGTGCCTCGTTCAAAGACTTGTGATTCAAAATAAAATTGATCAAAATGTGTACCAAGTTTTTTGTAAATAGTATCAAAATAATCTAAGCTCCACTGTCTGGCCAACTGATAAACTTCTTCAATTTCTGGATCTTTGGCATATACTTTTTTATTAAATTCCGCCACTTCGCCCTTAGCCTCATCACCAGAATCAAAATGTTTGGCACCACGAGCATAAGCCTCGCCTAAAAAAGCTACTCGCTCAGCCAAAAACTTTGACTCCATATCTTTCATAATCTGTAATACCGCATCAAAAGACTGCGGTCCGTTGTCTGTAGTCTGTAATCCAAACAAAGCTTTAGCAATATGCATCCCCACATCCCCTTGATAATTGATTCGGATAACCTCATAACCAGCATTGGCAAACACACGAACCACGCTTTCACCAGTAATCAAATTTTTCAAATGTCCCAAATGAAAAACTTTGAGAGGGTTAGGACAACCAAATTCAATCAAAACTTTTTTGCCTTTACCGATCTTTAATTCACCATATTTCTCTCCGGCACTCTCAATACCATCCAAAACATAACTAGCTAATTCATTACTATCCAAAAAAAAGTTGACATAAGGACCAAAAGCTTTGACTTCAAAAATCAACGAAGATTGGCGCATATCTTCTTTGGTGAACAAATCATTGAGTTTTTGAGCCAAATCTTTGGCTACTTCTGTTGGATTTTTGCCCTCTCTTTTGGCAAACTGAAAACAAGGAAAAGCAAGATCTCCCATGTCTGCCTTGGGAGGTTGAGATAATTCAAATTCTCCTTCTAAACCAATGTTTTTAAGAGAATTAATAATTTGTTCTTTAATATTTTTTATCATACGATCCTCACAAAATACCGCTTCCCCTTCTGGATCACATCACCAGACTTTACTGCTGTATCATAACTTTCTGCTCTTTCACCATTGACCTTCACACCACCGCTATCAATATTTCTTCTGGCGTCTCCACTACCAGAACAAAATCCAGCCTCTTTCAACACAGTCACAATGTCACTGGCAGTTGGTTTTAATTTTTTGATGTCATCTGGTATTTCTTTTTTAGAAAAAGTACTTTCAAAATACTGTATTGCCTCTTGGGCTGATTTTTCTCCATGATACATGCGTACAATTTCACTAGCCAACGTTACCTTGAAATCACGAGGGTTGACGCCTTCTTTGATTTTCTTTTCAAAAGAATTAACTTCTGCCATTGGGAATCTAGTGAAATATTCAAAATAAATAATAATGAGATCATCTGGAATAGACATAATTTTTCCAAACATCTCATTTGGAATATCTGAAAAATTGATTGTATTACCCCAGCTAGAACTCATTTTGCGTCCGTCTGTGCCAACAACAATGGGATTCATAATAATATTTTGTGGTTCTTGACCAAATTTTTCTTGTAAGGCTCTGCCAGCAAGTAAATTGAAACGTTGATCTGTGCCACCAAGTTCGACGTCAGCTTTGATAGCCACAGAATCATAACCTTGCATCAAAGGATATAACAATTCTCGAAGGGAAATCCTCTTGCCGGCTTCCAGACGCTTTTTGATATTTTCGCGAGCAATGAACTCAGCAAGGGAAAACACATTGGCGTGTTCGCCTATCTCGCCATATCCAAGTTTGTTCAACCATTCAGAATTGTGCCGAAATTCTATTTTATCCAGATCAAGAAGCATGCCAACTTGTTTTTTGTAAGATGCCAAATTGGTTGAAATAATATCTCCACTTAACATCGGCCTTTCGGCATCTTTGTCTGATGTGTCGCCAATAACACCGGTGGCATCTCCAACAATAAAAACAATCTGATGACCAAGCTCTTGAAAATCACGTAATTTCAAAAGTGGAACTGAACGACCAAGATGTAAATTTGGGCTAGTCGGATCAATACCAAGTTTTATCCGAAGCTGTTTCCCGGACTCAAGTTGTTTTTTTAGATGATCTCTGTCAATTATTTCTTCGACACCTCGAGCAAGAAGTTCTTGAATTTTAGATGTATCTGTTGAAATTTTCATGTTATATTTTTTTTAAAATTGGAAATCTAATTTCAAACGTTGTATGAACAGTGCCATTTCCTATTTCTTCCCCACTGACCA
>PFPK01000002.1:21668-44227 GCA_002793015.1 Candidatus Magasanikbacteria bacterium CG_4_10_14_0_2_um_filter_37_12
TACTTGTATTGACCCTCCCATAGACGCAATGAGTATATCAGCCTGAGCCAACCCGAGACCCTTCCCATCATTACCAGTAAACCCTTCTTTAAAGATACTCTGTTGTACCTCTTTTGTCATACCTTTTCCATCATCGCCGACGGTGATCACCAATTCATTTCCATCTACAAAAACCTTCATACTTACATTTTTTGCCTGTATACTATCCCTGTCAATTGGATTCATGAGTATATTTCTCAATTTATTGAACAGCACCCCGGGACAAATCTGCAAGACAATATCTGTTGCTTCAGGTGAGACATCAAAACTGTAATTCACAACTGTACCTGACCCCGACATTATTCTGTGGTTACGATTATTATTTTTTTCTATGATAAAACTCTCCACTTCACTTAAAATAAGTGCTAGCGGTGTATTTTCAACAAACGATTCGTCGACTTCTTCACCATCAACATATCTCGCTGTTATATCCTGTGCAAGTAGATTATATCTATTCCACACAACCAAAAATGATGCCCAGTAAATCTGAATAGTACTTACGTTGGGTTTATCTTTTTGTAATTCAGTTTGTATTAATTGTAAAAAAATAAATACTTGCTCGATACCTTTCATATCATGTCTTACAAAAGATTCCAACAAACCATGGATAACATTTGTAGGCAGTGAATCAGGTATCAACAATGATTGAAGGAGCATAAAAATTTCTTTTATCTCTTCAATTTCACTATTGTGTATTACTTTCTCAACTTTTTTGACATCACTATCAATCTGACGCAACTGTGGAAGTATCAGCTCGCAAGCAATCTGTAAACGTTCTGGCTTATTTTTTTCTTGAGATCTACTATCAAGAGCTTCGTCCAAAATATCATGCCCCGTTTTTCCATATTCATCTACTCCTTGGTGATTAAGATATTCTACCATAGAATTACGTTGGTAAATACAATAAATCCTCCCATTATACTGCAAAATTAAAAAATAATTTTTTAATCTCTCTACTCCTCACATGCCATAACCTGCACATCTACACTATGTAAATCTTTAACCACTACTTCCATAAACCGTTTTTCTGGCGCATCCTCGATAGAATTATTTTTTTCAGACTTTTCGAGTAATTCTATCGATGCAGACACAATAATATCTGGGTTACCTTCTGTACAATCTGGCATTTTTTCGTTCACTATATTCTGCACTTCAGAAGAATTGATATAGACCGGTAAGCCATTGGCCATTTTGATTACGTCACTACTCCAATCCAATACTGCCTCGCCAAATCCGCCCATCCATCCGTTGGATATTTTGAAGACTGCTTCTTGGGGGCTGACTGTTGGTGAAAACTGCTCGGCAACTTCTCCATCATCATTAGGAGGTGTGACATCATTTTTGATATTTGTGTTGTCTTGTGGTCTACGTAAAGGTGTAGGCATGTACGAATCACTACCAACAGCATCTACGCTATTTGGTGCACAGTCTAGGGCAGCATCATATATCTGTTGTATATCTAGTATATATGTATCATCTGTTTCTTGTAAAATCGTCTGGGCAAATATACCTGCTACGGCATCACCAATAACACATTCTTTATCTCCTCCAGCAATCACAAACACATCATCCATATCTCCTTTTTCTACATAAAGTACTTTGTTATTCAACTTCTTCAGTTCTATGCCACCCCATGCTTCTAGTACAGGAAATGTTCGCTGTCCAACATCTGACCAACCATTTCCCACGTATACCACAACATCTTGTGGTTCGCTTGTTTCTACCACTTGTGAAAGCTTGTTTGAATCATCGCTATTACTCTCAGATTTTGGTGTACTTTTTTGTAGCACGCAACCAGATGCTACTAGTACAAAACTGATAATGAAAATAAGTGTGTATTTCATATGTACAATATAAAATAAATAAAATGTTAAGAAAAATTTTCTAATTGATGTGCCAATTTTTTCAACTTACTTTTCCCCTCTTCCAATTTTTCTTTTTCTTGCTTGACGACTTCTGTTGGTGCATTATCAACAAATTGTTTGTTACCAAGTTTTTTATCAAGACCAGTCACATATCCTGAAAGTTGTTTCATCTCTTTTTGAAGACGGTCTTTTTCTTTTGCAAAATCAACAACACCTTCAAGATTGATGAATACTTCTACACCACTTTCAACAAAAGCAACAGATTGTACAGGTTTTTCAATCTTAGTTTCAATCGTAATATTTTCTAATCGTGCTAATTTTTTAATGACCTCCACATTTTCTCGCAATATGTCTTTTTTATCACCTGCTGAAATTATTACATTTAATTTTTTAGCGGGGTCTATTTTGTAATCTGAGCGAAGAAAACGGATATTAGTAATTACATTCTGAATTATACCAAACGATGCTGGGTCTGTCACATCACTTGATGCCCCAAAAAATGGACGGTCTTTCAATTTCTTAACATCTTCATTAGATACATCTATCGGCCACCTACTGATCATCAACATCTCATGTTCACCATAAATTTCTGTCCAAATTTGTTCTGTCACAAATGGCATAAAGGGATGCCAGAGTTTCAAAATAGTATTTAAAATATAATTTAAGATTTCACTTTTATCTCCTTCAATTTTGGCAATTTCCAAATACCAATCAGCAAGGTCGTCCCAAGTAAATGCACGAAGATTTTCTCCAGCAGAAGAAAAATTAAATTTTTCTAAATCTGTTGTTACTCTACATAATACATCTTTTAAACACCATAAAATCCATTCATCTGCCAATGTTTTTACTTCTGGTTTTTCTATATTTATATTTGATTCATTAATATTTAAAAGCATAAAACGCGACATGTTCCAAAGTTTGTTTGCAAAATTTCTAAAACTTCCAATTTTCTCTTCACTCAATTTTGAATCATTCCCTGGAGATGATCCAATGACAAGCGACAATCTCACTGCATCAGTACCAAATTTTTGCGACACATCCAGCGGGTCTATAATGTTATCAAGTGATTTACTCATTTTTCTTCCCTGGTCATCACGCACAAGACCGTGCAGGTATACTGTCTTGAACGGAATTTCCTCACGCAGATAGGTTGTCATGAGGATCATACGAACAACCCAAAATGTCAAAATATCATATCCTGTCTCAAGAACACTGGTCGGATGATATGTCTTCAGGTCATCTGTCTCTTCGTCAATACCACCAAGTGGTGTAAAGCTAAACATTCCAGCACTAAACCACGTATCAAGAGTGTCTGAATCTTGTTCCCATCCATCTCCTTCTGGAGCGTCTACACCAACGTACACTTCATCACCACGATACCATGCAGGTACACGATGACCATACCAAAGCTGTCTAGACAAACACCAGTCAAGCAAATTATCAACCCAGTTAAAATAACTCTTTTCAAATCGTTCTGGAAGAATGTCAATATTCTTGTTACGAACGACATGTTGGAGAACTTTCTTCAAGGTAACTTCTTGTTTATTTTCGATACCATCAATTTTTGAATTTTTTATTTTGAATGTTTTATTTACGTCGACCCACCACTGCTTCATAATCTGTGGCTCAATCAGCCCACCACCACGGCTATTGGTAGCGATACTATGCATGTACTCCTCATCGACTTTTACAAGTAAACCTTTTTCTTTTAGTTTTTCAACAATCTTTGGTCGTGCATCGAGAATATGCATACCAGCGAACTCTCCTGCAATAGAAAGAAGATTACCATTAAAATCAATAACTTGCTCTTTATCAAGTTTGTGTCTTTCTGCAATAAAAAAGTCTGTAGCATCATGCCATGGGGTAATTGTCATGACGCCAGTACCAAATGCCATATCAACCGCTTCGTCTTTTATAATCGTTGCCACTATTTTTCCATTAATCCACTCACATTCAAATGCGTCGCCATCTTTGTACTCGGCATATCGTTTATCATCTGGATGCATGACGACATATTTATCACCAAACTTAGTTTCCGGTCGAGATGTACCGATCACGAATGGCCCATATTGAAAATAATAAAATGGAGCTTTTTCTTCTTTTCTATTTACTTCAATGTCCGATACATTTGACTGCATCTTCGGATCCCAATTCACAATTCTGTCTCCCCGATAAATCAACCCATCATCATACATTTTTTTAAATGCTTTGCGTACGGCAAGGTTTCTTTTTTTATCAAGAGAATAATATTCACGAGACCAATCCATGGATGTTCCCATTTTCTTTGCTTGATTCACAATTCTGTCATGGCTATCTTGGGCAAATTGTTCCACGCGTTTTAAAAAAGCTTCACGACCAAGATCATGTCGTGTTTTTTTTTCTTCATCCCATAATTTTCGTTCCACCTTCTCTTGTGTTGCGATTGCAGCATGATCTGTACCCGGAATCCAGAGCGTTCTGTCACCTTTCATACGATGATACCGCACCATAATATCTTCTATGGCAAGCATGACCGCATGACCAATATGCAAAGTACCTGTAACATTTGGTGGCGGAAGGACAATACTAAAAGGTTCAGCATCTGCCTTTGTAATTCCTTTTTCTATGCATTTATCTGGATTAAAAAAACCGCTCTCTTCCCATTTCTGATAGATAGCATCTTCGTATTGTTTCGGTTCGTAGGTTTTTGGTAGTTCTTTCATAATTATTATAAATCTCTTAATTCTTTTTTATCAATCCACTTTCTCTTTATAATTGATAGAGACAAAGTAGACAAATACCAGCCAAAAGCTGGAACAAGAGCCTTAAGTAAAGGATTTGTATCTTCAATATTGACCAACCAGAGTGCTGCTACTATATAAGTAATAACAAAAATTACTACCTTACGCATCGCACTTGTCTCCCAAGCTTTGTCAGCCTCAACACGTTGATTCCTTTTTTTAATTTCTTTGAGCTCATTTTCTACTGTTTCAAGTCTGTATTCTATAGTCATACATGAAATAAATTATGTACTACTTGATAAATGGTATATGATTCATGCCAAAATTGCAAGTAAAAGGACTTATTTTAACCATAAAACGCCTTTGGGCTTATAAACAACAAAACTATTGACAACTTAGCCAAAAATTGATATTATTTTCTATTAAGCTCATCTAGCAGACAAACCATCCTAGTGTGGCTATGCTGGTTATTTTTGTTTAAATATAAAGAACAACAAGATGTCATTAAACGAAGCAGAACAAATACGTCAACTTTTGGAACAGAAAAAACATATTCTGATCACGTTTCGAAAAGATTACACGGGAGATTCAATAGCCAGCGCGATAGCCTTGCTTTTGTTTCTCAAAGGTATGGAAAAACGAGCTGATATAATCTGCGAGGGTTTTGAATTACCTAAAAAATTTGCCTTCCTCCGCCGTTCAGATCGCATCAAAAAAGCTTTTTCCCATCTCCAAAAATTCGTCATTAATGTCGATACTACAGAAACAGGTTTGGAAGAACTAAGTTATGATCTCAAAAATGAGAAGCTAAGAATATTTATCACTCCCAAAAAAGGCTTCCTAACTCGTGATAATATTCAGACTGCCCAATCTGATTTCAAATACGATCTAATTTTTACTTTAGACACTCCAAACCTAGAGTCGCTGGGTAATCTATATGACAGTAACGCAGAATTATTTTATCAGACCCCCTTGGTCAACATTGACTATCATCCAACCAACGAACACTACGGGCAAATCAATATTATAGATCTGACAGCAACTTCTACTACAGAGGTTCTTTTTGAGATATTGAAAAAAATCGAAGAAAAATTTATCACTAATCACACAGCCACAGCTATCTTGACCGGCATGATTGTCAACACCCAAAGCTTCAAATCTGGCAATGTCAAACCACACACCTTAGCATTGGCTAGCAAACTAATGGACATTGGAGCAGACAGAGAAAGAATCATTCAAAATCTTTATCAAACAAGGACTATCCCAGCCCTAAAATTATGGGGACAAGCTCTGGCTCACCTAGAAATTGATGACAGCATTGGTCTAGTCTCAACAATTATTACTCGTGATGATTTTTTGCGTTCTGGTGCATCTGAACAAGATCTATACGATATCATCAATGAACTAATCGCTAATTCTCCAGAAGCAAAAATTATACTGTTGCTTCATGAACATTCTGATAAAAATAAAAACAACGCCATCCACGGAATTATTCACACTGAAAAAGAATTTAATACCAGACGCCTTCTTCCTACTTACAAATTACAAGGAGAGCAAAACCATTCATCATTTACAATCGAAAACAAAAGTCTGAAGGAAGCAGAGAAAGAAATTAGAACCCAAATTAAGAAGAAAATTGATCAATAAATTTCCTGTAAAATAAATAAAACTCTCAAGCTAATGAGAGTTTTTTAATTTCTAATTTTGTATTAAATAAGCGCCCTTCCTGTCATCTCCTTTGGTTTGTCAAGCCCCATAATTTTTAGAACAGTAGGAGCAACATCAGCAAGCATACCTACTGGATGCATTAGACTAAGATCTCCCTCTGGTGGATCGCCAGCTGAACCTGCCTGCCCATGATACTCATTGCTAATAATGAGCAAAGGAACTGGATTTGTGCTGTGTTCTTTATCACGAGTACCAGTCTCGAGATTTATTACCTCTTCTGCATTACCGTGGTCAGCCGTAACCACCACAATGCCGTCTCTAGCAAGGGTATGTTCAACTATTATACCAAGCCCCTTATCAACTGCCTCAACCCCTTTGATAGAAGGTGCAAGCTGGCCTGTATGCGAAACCATATCAGCATTGGCATAATTGAGAATAATCACATCGTACTCTGCTTTATCAATTGCTTTCACTACTTCCTTGGTAATAATTTGAGCCGACATCTCTGGCGACTGGTCATAAGAAGAAACTTTTGGAGAAGGAATAATCTTACGGTCTTCTCCTAAAAAAGGATCTTCAATAGTGCCATTAAGAAAAAAAGTGATATGAGCGTATTTTTCTGTCTCGGCGATATGAAATTGTTTTAGACCAGCATTACTAAAGACTTCTCCTAAACAATTGTGGACAATCACAGGCTGAAAAGCGACTGTTACTGGTATTTCTTTCTCATATTCCGTCATGGTGACAAAAAATAAATCTTTGATATATTTACGCTCAAACTTACTAAATCCTGGAATCACAAAAGCTTGGGTCAGCTCTCTAGCTCGATCCGGACGAAAATTAAAAAATATCACAGCGTCACCATTTTGAATTCTAGCAGTAGGTTCTCCTGTCTCTCCAATGACGACTGGCACAAATTCTTCATCAAAAACTTCGTTGGCATACGATTCTTCAATGGCTTTGACCGGGTCTGTGGCAAATTGTGACGCAACGCCTTCTGCCATAGCTCGATAAGCTTTTTCTACTCTGTCCCATCTACTATCTCGATCCATGGCATAATACCGACCAGAGATACTAGCTATTTTTCCTTTACCAACTTCATCTATTTTCTTTTGTAATTTTTTTATAAAATCAATTCCACTGTTATAAGTGGTATCGCGACCATCTAAAATAGCATGAATATAAACATTTTTTACTCTTTTTTTCTTAGCCAAATCCAAGAGAGCATAGAGGTGTTTTTGGCTAGCATGGACATTGCCTGGACTAACTAGCCCGATAAGATGAAGAACTGTTTTTTTTTCTTTGGCATGTTCCAAAGCATCAAGAAATGCCTTGTTGGAAAAAAAAGACTTGTCAACGATATTTTTGTTGATTCGTGGTAAAGTCTGATAGTAAACACGCCCAGCCCCGATATTAAGATGTCCAACTTCTGAATTTCCCATCTCTCCAGAACGCAGTCCGACTTCGTTACCTGAGGCATAAAGAGTCATAGCTGGATATTCACGTACAAATTTGTCAAAATTTGGTGTTTTGGCTTGGGTGATGGCATTCCCCTTGCTATCTGGAGCTACACCCCAACCGTCTAAGATGACAAGAACTAATGGTTTTTTTGATTTATTTGACATAATTGTGAACGATTTTTAATTTCAAATTAATGATTTCCCAGTCATTTCTTTTGGCTGTTTGACATTCATTATTTTCAAAAGTGTCGGTGTCACATCAGCAAGAATACCATTTTTCATTTTCTTATTTTTTTTATCTTTGGTAACGAGAATACATGGTACGAGATTCAACGTATGCTCAGTCATCATTTCTCCAGTTTTAAGATTTATCATTTCGTCAGCATTGCCATGATCAGAAACAATAAGTGCTTGTCCACCATGTGCGAGAACCGTATCAATAATTTGTTTAACACAGGTATCGACAATACCAATTGCTTTTTGAGCCGCTTCATAATCCCCTGTATGACCAATCATATCTGAATTAGGAAAATTAACGCAAATAAAATTGTACGTATTTTTTTTCAAATAACCAACAATTTTATCTACCATTTTTTTGGTATTCATGCCCGGTTGTTTTGCATATGATCTTATTGGAGGAGACTTGATGAGTTCACGATGTTCCCCATTGAGTGCATCAGCAAAACCGCCATTAATAAAGTACGTAACATGCGCATATTTTTCTGTTTCAGAAATATAAAGCTGGCGATAGCTCCCATCTATAACAGCAGGCAAACAATGAACAATATCAGGACTCGGAAATGCCGTAAAAATCCCCGACAAATCTGGACCAAAATCAGTCATAGCCACAAAACGAATATGCTTTGGTACTTTTACACGCACAAATGAACCTTGATTTTTTGCATTGAAATCTTTTTGTACAAATGCTTTGGTAATTTCTCTTGCACGATCACTTCGTGCATTGAAAAAGAATAATGCATCGTTATCTTTGACAAGGGCAACAGGTTTGTTTTTTTCTACAATCACTGTCGGACAAATATATTCATCAGTATCACCACGATTATAACTCTGAGACAATGCTTCTTCAGCACTCACGGCGACACACCCTTTACCGAGTGTCATGGCATCATAGGCAGCCTGTGTTCGTTCCCAGATTTTATTTCTATCCATAGCATAAAATCGTCCACCAATCGTAGCAATCTTTTCATTGCCCGTCATGTGTGTACGAAGTTCACGCAAAAAGTCAGCGGCACCATGCGGTGATGAATCACGTCCATCTGTTATCAAATGTAAATATACTTTTTTTATTTTTTCACGACGAAATAATTCAAGCATAGCGTATAGATGCTCAGGACACGCATGCGCACTATTATTGTCAGTCAAAAGTCCCATGAGATGTACCGCCGTATTATATTTTTTGACATGATACAAGGCTTGTTTGAATGCTTCATTTTTGAAAAATGTACCGTTTTCTATAGCCTCTGAAATGACAACCAAATCTTGTTTTACTATTCTGCCAGCTCCGATATTCAAGTGTCCTGCTTCACTATTTCCTTGTTGACCTTTTGCCAAGCCAACATACTCACCCCATGTCTTGAGCGTAGAATGAGGATATTTTTTCATGTAACCAAAAATATTCGGAGCTGTTTTTGTCGTTATTGCGTTGCCTTTGTTTTTCTCATTAGCCAAACCAAAGCCATCCAAAATAACCAAAAGCGTTGGCTTCTTGACTGATTCCAATGGTTTTGAAGGTTTTTTATGAAGAGGTTTTTTTGTATTCATAGTAGGTATAGTATACATTATTTTTTTGTCTTCATCAACCGTGCAAAAGTTTTATTTTCAACATATTTTTATAATCAAAAAACGAACCCCCATGTTCGTTTTATCATCTACTAAATTCAATCTCTAAAAATCTTTTTCCGTGCTTCGTATGAAATAATGGTTGGAATGTAGTAAGATATTTCCGCTGTCAAAGATGCAAGAAGAATTGCAAGTGAATACGATGAAATAAAGTATGGAAATACTGTTAAATAAAATGGACGTAAGAGAAAACTATCAAGATATTCAGCTGGACCAAATTCTACTATTATATTTCTCAAAACTTTCAAAAACCCAAGTGAAGATAATCCAACATCTTTTATTTTTCTTGATTTCAAGTCTTTGTATACAATAATAGAATAAAACACCATATTCTAACGCTGCCAATACTTTATTTTCAGAAGCAAAAATAAACTACTTTTGCAACAACGGCAGCTCCCAATGTAGCCAACACAGTTGCTAGACCATATCGACCTACCAACTCTTGTGTCTTCTTATTCATATATTGTGCTCAGCGTTTTTCCGCGTAAGTATCCGTGTCTATCCGCTTTTAGTATATCTTCGTCCACTCTCTCTTTTCTCTATTTTTCCAATCCCCTTTGTGGTATACATAGCTTCCGAGAAGTGGGACAACTGTGGTGGCCTCAGCATAGACCATCTGTTCAAAAATAGTTTCTACTTTACCCCATGATGAAGCCTCTTTCAAGGTAGAGCTAGAGCAAGCACCATCACGTACATCGGCGACAGTAATCTGTACTGCATACTGGTGCATTGGCACTTCCTTACCTAATATCTCTGCACAGACTACAGTATCTTGAGCAAAATTCTTTGGCACCCCGCCACCAATCATAAACAATCCAGAAGTAGGTGCGTGCATTTTGATCTGAGTCAATTCATAAAAATCTTTAACTGAGTCAATGGACATATGACTATCTGGATTTTCGTACTGGTGCATAACTAGTCCAAACCCAGCACTAGAATCTGAAAAAGCCGGACAGAAGATGGGGACATTATTTTCATAGGCCAACTGAACTAATGATTCTTTTTTCTTACTGTGTGTCGTAAGGTATTTACCCATTTCGGCAATAAATTCACGAGAAGAGTATGGACGATGATCTAGACTATCTGCTATTTCTTTTATTGCTTTGTCGCACTCTTGCAATTCTTCTTCATCGATATATGTATCATAAATACGATCAATGTATAAACTGCGAAGTAAATGATCGTCTACAAAAGGAGAGCCTTTGTAGTGTTTGAATCCGAGAGCCTCAAAAAAATCCATGTCAACAATTGAAGCACCAGTAGAAACAATAGTATCAACCATATTATATTTAATCATGTCAGCATACACCTTCATACATCCGCCAGCACTCGTACTACCAGCAAGAGTCAATATGACCGTACAATCTTTGTCACCAACCATGCGTGCCAAAATATCGGCAGCTCTAGCAATATCACGACTAGTGAATGACATCTTGTTCATAGCATCTATAATAGGTGTAGAATCAAATGATGTCATGTCCACATGTTGGATTTCTTCTTGGAGGAATTCTTTTTTATTCATATCTAAATTTGGTTAAATCGATAACTTAATAAAGCATAAATTAATTTAGCAACCAAAAAGTCTGGTGCTTTGTTGGTATTATTTGGACAAAGCTCTACTACGTCAAGACCAACAACGTGTTTTGTTTGAATTACTTTCTTTAATAAGTCCAAAACTGGATACCAGAGCAATCCTCCAGGCTCAGGCGTACCTGTCGAAGGCATAATGCTTGGGTCAAACACATCAAGATCAATCGTAATATATACGTCTTGTTTTAGAGACTCAACAACGTTATCCTGCCAATCATTTCGACGACAAATATCATGTGCAAAAAATATGGTTTGATTATTTTTTATTTCTTCTTCCACGTCCATACTTCTAATACCAACTTGAGTAATCGAACATAATTCTCGAGCACGAGCCATGACGCAAGCATGGTTGTATTTTGATTCTTCGTACTCCTCACGTGTATCAGCATGCGCATCTAGTTGTAAAATATTTACATCTGGATATTTTTCTGCAATAGCTTCAATCGCTCCAATGCTCACTGAATGTTCTCCACCCAAAACAACAGGAAATTTATTTTGTTCTAAATATTTTGAAACTTCTCTTTGTACTTTTTGAGACATTTCTTCTGGAGAAGAAAAATCATAGAGAGGTTCGGCTGTAAAAATGCCCTGTTTGTATACTTCTATTTTTGTTTCAATATCAAAAAGCTCCATATTGGCAGATGCTTCCAATATAGCTTGAGGTCCATTATCAGCACCCTTGATCCACGTGCTTGTTCCATCGTATGGGACAGGAAGAATGACTATTTTTGAAGTTTGAAGATTGGTATATTCGTTTGACAGTCCACCAAAATTATATTCGTATTTCACAGAGCAAAAAAATGATTAGCACTCACTGTCAAGACAGGGAACCAGATAACTAGTAAAACCAAGAGCAACCAGTGCTGTACCGTATGCTTTTTCTGGAACAAAACTTTCAGTCACGTTTTCAATATTTTTCAAATCGTATGTGTCAGTAAATGCAACATACAGCTCATCAAGGCTACTCAGAAGTTGAGCCACTGCCTCATCTTTTGGAATAGAGCCGTGGTACTCGCACACTAGGCCACCGTATTTTTCACCGGTCGTTTTATTATACAGCCAACCCCATGTGATACCAGCTGTACAACGCTCTCCTTTTTTTCCATCGGCCACTGCCATAATACTCTCTAACACGGCCCCATGAACCATAGTCTGTGGCTGTGTTATCTTTTGAGCTATCCCCGGCAAAATCGAAGAATAGGTCATAATGTTGTACTTCTCTATATTAGCATCCAATAACGCAAGATGATATGAGCCTGCGTGGACGGTAATATCACTTTGTCCTTTTCCTTGAGTGATAAAAAAATCCTTGGGTATTCTATTTCCGATAATTATTTCTTGTTTTTTTGACTTCCTGCCAGAGAGGAAAGCAAAAGGTTTGTCCATAGGCCTTTAGCTTATACTGACAAACAGATTGCCAGCATATGTTATGTATAAAAGGATAATTAAATTATCATGAAAGCGATTATAGCATGGATGTAAAAAAAACAACTATTAAAGGCTGGGTATAAACTGTAGGGCTAATTAGAAGACAAAAATATTCTAAAATTTATCCCCAGATAAAACTAATTATATAATGTAATATCAAAAAACACAATATTTTTTACCACAACTAGGAAAATAATCAAGATACGATCCTTTCAATCTGGCTTACCTCCCAACTTCTTCGGCAATCTCCAACATCCTGTTGTACTTCTCGACCCTCTCCCCACGACTTGGCCCCACCTTGGTAAACAAAGAACCAACGGCATAGGCCAAATCCATGATGAAAGTGTCATTGGTGTCCCCACCGCCGCGATGAGAAACTATAGTATAAAAACCAGATGATTTAGCAAGAGCAATTGTATTGAGAGTTTCTGTCAACGTGCCTACTTGATTGGGCTTGATAAGAATACTATTGATAGCTTTTAACTCAATAGCTTTCTCCAAAAACTTCTTCTGTGTGACTGTCAGGTCGTCCCCCATTATCAAAATTTCTTGACCAAATTTTTTGCACCACGACGTCCAGCTGTCCCAGTCATCTTCATCTAGCCCATCTTCAATAGAAAAAATTGGGTACTTAACCAGAAGCTCTTCATAATATTTGATCATCTGAAGTGCCGTAAACCGTTTATTTTCACAAGCCAAAAAATAAGGTCTTTTTTTACCAGGAAAATAAAACTCTGATGATGCTGGATCAAGAGCAATCCCAACATCTACCCCAGGCTTATATCCCGCCAGCTCAATGGCCTCAACAATCAACTTGAGTGGTGTTTCATTGGACTTGATGCCCGATGGAACAAACGCCCCTTCTGTGCCGACGTTGGTATTGTATTTATTTTTTTTCAAAACTTTTTTCAAAGCATGGTAGACTTCTATTCCAATTCGCACCGAATCACTGTATTTAATATTTTTTAGAGGACAGACTAGATACTCTTGAAAATCTGTGCTGTTCTCTCCATGCTTGCCGCCTTCAATTACTACCATCATAGGGCGAGGAATAGAATATTCCAAAACAGGCAATTTTTTTATTTTTTGTTTTCTGTTTTTTATTATTGGTGATTGTAAAGACTGTTTGATATAACGATAAAGAGGTTTTTTTTGTTCCACTGCCATTGCTCTGGCAAAAGCCAACGAAACACTAAGAATAGCGTTGCCACCTAATTTTGTTTTTCTAGGAGAAGGATCTAAAGCTGTTAATAAATCATCTAACTCTCTTTGATTTTTTATTTTCTTACCACGGACTGCTGACAATATCTTTGTTTCCACGTTGCTGACGACTTTCTGACATCCACGCCCGCCATAACGAGATTTTTTATTATCAACAATAACTGACGCCTCGTGACTGCCGGCAGAAACTCCGTATGGGACAGAAGCCTTACCAATCACCCCACTACTAAGTGTGACTGTGGTCTCAATAGTTGGGTAAGAAGCAGAAGCAAGAATCTCTCGTGCTGTAATTTTTTTGATGGATATTTTTTGCATAAAAATATAGACAAGTAACTAACGACGAATTATACTTATTTTTCATCTAAAATAAACCGAGAAGTATTCTCAGAGGCGGTAGATGAAAAAACTTAATATGAGTTCAAATAATAAAAACAGTATACAAGAAAAACAGTCTTATAGGAAGACTGTTTTTTCGTAGCTTGTGAATGGTTTTTATCTGATCTCAAAAGTCACTCCGACATTCATCAAAATATCCATACTGCCAGCCTCTATTTCTGGTGGAGTACCCCCACCAACGCTATACGTGCGATCCATTATAGGTTGGTTGCCTAAGTCCCCTCCAACTTCATATTCATTATAAGAAACTACACTAACTAATTCTACTCCCAAAGAATGGGATAATTCTCTGGCTTTCTGATAAACTTTTTGGAGAGCTTGGTTGCGGGCTTCTGTCCGATATACCTCTCGGTCATCAATGGTAAATTGTAATCCACTGACACTATTTACACCTATTTCTCCAGCTAAAGCCAAGATGTCATTGGCTTTGTCTAAGTCTCGGATTTTAATTTCGACACTCTGACTGACTTCATAGCCCTCCAACACTCTTCCGTCTACTTCAGTATAATTGTATTGTGGATAAATATCATAATTATTAGTTTGGATATCTTCCTTGTTGATTCCCATCTCCCCCAATTTGGTAATCAATTTATTCATTACTGTTGTATTTTTTTCTTGAGCTTCGACTACAGTAGCCCCATCGGCCAGCATACCAATGTTGGTAATGGCAATGTCTGGGTTAGCTGTAACTTTGGCCTGGGCATCAAGGGTGATTGTCCTCTCTTGTCGGTCTGCAAACCCGATGTGATAATATTGTTCAATATTATTACGGATCATTGTACCGAGAAGAAAAATCAGATAGACAATGAAAATACCAAAAAGAGTGAGAAATATTTTACGAGCAAAATCGCTACCATAAAAAATACTTTTCACGTCATGGCAATGGCTAGTAATAAATCTTTTTTCAATCTGAAACAACTCTTGAGAAGCCTTTTTTGTTGGGGGTGTTTTTTTGACAGGCATAAAAATTAATTAAAAGTCTAAAGTTAAAAGTCTAAAGTTAAAAGTCTAACTATAAGTTTCCTAGACTTTCGACTTATACATTATACCACAAAAAAAACAAAACCACCAAATAATAGTGGTTTGTTTATAAGATGTGTATTATTTTTGTAACACTTTTATACCTGGCAAAACTTTTCCACTCAAAAACTCAAGCATTGCGCCACCACCAGTAGAAACAAGATCAATATCTTGGGTCATACCGACCATATCCATACTTTGCAATGTTTCTCCACCACCAATCACACCGTATGCTTGTCCTTTTGAACGACTTGCAACAAGACGCGCAATAGAAAGTGTACCCACATCATAGGGCTTTTGTTCGAAGAGTCCCATCGCACCGTTCCACACCAATGTCTGTGCTTGTTTTATATATGTTGCATATAATTTAATGGTTTTTGGACCAATATCGAAAATCATCAATTTTGAATTTGAAATTTTGAATTTTGAATTTATGTCTACAACACCATACTTCTTTCCATCAAACGTTCCAACCACCACATCTATTGGTTTGATTACCTTTTTTGATCGACAATATTTCAAAACTTCTTTTTGAAAATCCTTATCAACAAGAGAACCACCAACCTTGTACCCTTTTGCTTTGAGATACGTATTTACAATTCCCCCACCGATGAGCATGTAATCACATTTTGGAAGAAGATTTTTGATAACCGGAATTTTCGTTTCCATCTTTGCTCCACCAAGTACAACGACAAACGGACTCTTTGGTTTTTGCAATACTTTTGTCAAACCTTTTATTTCTTTTTCTAAAAGTAACCCAGCATAACTCGGCAGATACGTGGCAACACCAGTCACTGAACCTGAATCACGATGAGCAACGGCAAAACCATCGAGTACAAACATGTCTCCCAATCCAGCAAGATTTTTACTAAAATCATTTGTATCTTTTTTTTCATCTGCAAAAAAACGAATATTTTCAAGCATTATAATTTGCCCATTTTTCATTTTATGAATTGTCTGGTTTATTTTTTCAAAATATTTTGAAAATTCTAAATTGGAAATTGAAAATTGTTTAAAAATTTCTACCTGTGGGGTATTGGTGTTCCCTAAAAATTTCAAATTCAAAATTTCTTGTAATCTTTGTGCAACAGGTTTTATACTTAAATTTTTATCAATTCCTTCTGGTCGTCCCCTATGCGTCACCAAAATTACTTTTGCCTTTTTCTCAAGCAAATATGTGATAGTAGAAAGAGACGCAAGTAAACGTGAGTCTTCAAGTACTTTTCCTTTTTTGACTGGTACGTTGAAATCTACACGTACGAGTACACGTTTACCGGCTAGATTACGAATTTGTCTGAGGGTTTTGAGAGACATAATAGATTTACCAATTGTCCCGTAGGGACAACATATCATTAGACAGGCACGTAAGTGTCTGCTAAAAAAATAAAAATAATCACAAGTCCCATGAGGGACGACATAAAAAATTAACTAAATTTAAAATAAATAATTTTCATCAAACTCAATATTATTCCTTTTCAATAGTCCTCTGTACTCTTGTTTAAAATCAACTTGTGCATGATGTTCTTTTTGTTTTTCAATATAATGCTTAACGATTTCCACTTGTGATAAACTAACGGTAAACGCTCCATAACCTTCTTGCTAAGCTAATCCCATCCACATTATTTTCCCTTTTTCCATACAAATAAATTATTTCCTTACTACACAAGCAAATTGAAAAAAATATCTTTCTATACTCTCTCCCGAATATCCATATATTCTATCTCCATAAAAAACATCAGCCAAGATTTCACGCGCGCGACATAATTCCTTTCTGCCTGTCTTCCACCGCTTGTCTAAAATCGTCAAACTCAAGAGTTCAAAAGCTCGCTCAAGTGCTTTGTCGCGATATGCTATATTATCTTTTTTTTGCCAATTCACTGCTCGCCCGACTTCACTGCCGATATTACCCATCTGTTCAGACAAGGTCAATTCAAACCATTTCTCTTGAACTAAATTGTTATGAATTATTTTTATTTTAATTTAGGCTTAACTTTTAACAAACCTGCGTCATATGATAATTTCAAATTTTTAGCGGTTATTTCTGAAATATGAAACCAAAAATGAGAAAAACACTCCTGACATTCGCAAATTGCCGCATACTCATCTTGTGCATCATTTCTGGTAAACGAAGGCACTCCTACACCAATTACAAGTTTTTCTAAATCATCAGTGACATTAGCCCCATAACAATCTTTGCATGCCCAACCAATGCTGTAGTCTTCCATCCTCATATTCTTTTCTCCCCAGTCATATGTTCGTCCATGTATCTCTCTCTCTCTTGTCTCTTCAGATGACTTTTCTGGCATTGTCAACATATCCGGTTGTCCTGGTTTTGTTTCGCCTGACATATTTTTAATCTTAATTAATTCTTAAATCTTACTTCTTATTTCCCCCCATACAACCCCGCCATCTCCACAAGTCTATTCGCATATCCTGTCTCATTATCATACCAAGCCACAACTTTGACCAGATTTCCACCCACTACATTGGTAAGTTTCAAATCTACAATAGACGAATATGTATTACCTACATAATCTGATGATACCAATTCTTCTTCAGTTACGGCAAGAATACCTTTAAAACGAGAAGTCTTCGATGCTTTGACAAGCGCAACCTTAACTTCATCTTTCGTCACATTCTTTTTCAAAACAACAGTAATATCTGAAAGTGAACACGTGGGGACAGGCACACGAAATGCAACACCATCAAAAATTCCCTGCATATTGGTCTTTACTTCGCCAACAGCCTTTGCCGCGCCTGTGGTTGTCGGCACAATATTTTCAGCTGCAGCACGCGCACGACGAAGATCTTTGTGAGGTCCATCTTGCAAATTTTGATCAGATGTATACCCATGTACCGTACTCATCATACCTTTTGCTATACCAAATGTTTCATCAAGCACTGCCATAACAGGTGCAATACAATTGGTCGTACATGATGCGTTGTTTATAATTTTTGCTTTTTCTTTTCCAACCAATCCACAATTGATACCACGAACATATGTTGGAATATCATTTCCTTTTGCAGGTGCTGACAATATAACTTTCTTAGCACCTGCTTTGAGATGGAGACCAGCTGTTGCACTATCACGAAAACGTCCCGTGCATTCTAGTACCATATCTACTTTCATTTTTTTCCATGGCAAAAGCGCAGGATCTTTTTCTGCAAATACTGGGTATTTCTTACCATTTACAATAATATTCTTTTCATCAAAACTCACCTTCTTATCATATGTTTCATAGGCAGTGTCATATTTTAATAAATGTGTAAGTGTCTTTGTATCAGTCAAATCATTGATAGCAACGATCTGCATATTTTTCTTGGTGAGTGCAATTTTGAACGCATGACGTCCAATACGACCAAAACCGTTGATGACTACTTTGAGCATAAAATATTGTGTTAAAAATATTAAAAATAAAATAACGAAAAATTATTTTGTTTACAAATTTTTTCACTCTAGTACCTAAGCACTTTAGCACTTTGCATTAAGAAAAATTTTCTTTGGTAAAAGCGCTAAAGTGCTTAGATGTTCATATGACGTTATTGTATCAAAAAAGAGACTGGCTGACCAGTCTCTTTTTTTTGTCTCTATTTACAAACTATTAAGCTTGGCTCGTGTCTGAGGACCGACAATCCCAAGCGTACTAATTCCATAAACCTTTTGGAATGCCTGTACTGCCTCAACAGTTGCCAAACCATAGTACCCCGTAATTGTTGGATACTTAAAGAAATTAAGTTCTTTGAGTTTCTTTTGCAGTTTGATAACTGCGCCGCCACTCATGCCAGAAGACAAATCAATGTCAAAGGCATATGTGTTGCCAGCAGTGGGCTGTGTTTCATTTTTAGTTGTGTCACCCACAGCCAAAACATTACCATTGGCATAAATTTCAGCATCTGATACCGTAACAATCCTATCCCATCTAAAGCCAAGAGATTCAAATGTCGGTGCGTCTTTTATATGTCTCCTGACTTGTTTTGAAGCATCTTTTGGATCTGGTTCCAATCTATATACTTTTGGATCATTTTTATATTTTATCAACGTATAGTTTGGGTGATGATTGAGATAACCAATTTCAGAACCAAGCGTATATTTGTTGAGCAACGAAACATCAATATCTTCTATCCAATTCCACGAATACCCCAGTGCTTCAAATACGTCGGGAGATGTAATCCAATATTTTTCAGTGCCAAGCAATAGATAAACTTTTGGATCAGTTACAATCTTTACCAAGGCACCGTATTTTGGATCATATTTTGGTCCTCTTGGCATGAAACTAAGCGTGTCATTTGGTATTGTCTTCAACATTGCTTCCGCAGTCACATGAACATCATTCCACGAACTAAAGTAGGTGAAAAATATATCAGCATGAGTGAAAATACGCTTGGTACAATCTGACGTAATATAATACACAGCTGAATTAGTTGATAATTTATATGCGCCACCTATAGTCAAACTACACGCAATATTTTTTGGTTCTGTTTTTTCTTCTTGTTTTGGTTCTACAACAGGTGGTGTTGTTGTCACGTCTCCTGCCAACAATTCAATTGTGTCTGATACTACAGAAGAAATATTACCTGCTGTATCTCTAAATTTCGTATATACCATCTTCGTCCCAGTAGCCGAAGTCAATACCCATGTTTTTGTAGTTGTATAAACTTCCCATGTGCTACTCGTAAACAGACTATCGTTACCAATCATCATATGTGAAGCACCTACCGCACCAAGAGCCAAATTCACTGTTGTACTCGTGGTAGAAGTAGCGTTATTTGCTATTACAATCGATGTGTCAGTCGGGGGCGTTATGTCTACTCCACCACCGCCACCGCCACCTCCGCCAGCTGAATCATTGTCAGTGATGGTAGCAGTAATATTACTTATAGACACACCGGCATAATTCGCATCGTCTGAAGTAATCTCATGTGTTATTGTACCAGAATGTGTTCCTTCTACAGAAGAATCATTTACTGCGGTAACTGTCAATGTTTGTGGTGTAGCCCAATTGACGGTGGTAAATGTCATGCTCGTTGGTGATAGACTCACTTGCGAACCGGATGCGCTTGGTGTGATAACAACATTTGTTGTAGGAGCTGAAGTCAAAACATAAGTAATACTGTCAGTCGCGCCGCCTTCTGTTACCGCAGTAGAACTGTCACTCTCTGTAACGGTAACACCTGCATCGCCATTTCGATATGTGATCACGAAATCAGTAAAGTGATTTACCAAACCAGTAATAGTATTATTGTCAGCATCAATCGTAAATCCACCTTCAACAGGCACATATTCATCTCGTTCTGGTGAATAGTAAGCCAATTGCAAATCACTTTCTGAAACATTTTCAGGTAAATCAGCTAATAAACTAAAATAATCAAGTTGAATTTCAGCATTACCTGTTAAATTTTTGATAGTAGAATTACCAGATGCTGAAATGCCAAACGTCGCATTTCCAAGAGCTTGAAAATTTTTCGTATCTGGTGCAGTATAATTCTTTTCAAAATTCAGCGTAACATTGCCCGAACCACTTTCCAAAACACCTCCAGCAGCAGTCAGTTTGATACCTGAACCTGAAGCATCATTGACTGATCCTCCAGTACGTGCCGATACAATACCCGATGTTGACGTTACTGAATTTCCTGTCTCTGATGTCAATGTAATATCTTTTCCGGTCTGGCTCGCACCACTGACTGTTACCGTCCCAGATCGTGTTGTCTTTGCGTGAAGCGGGCCAACTGCTTTGATTATCCATACACCATTGTTCACGGGCAAAGAATACGCACCTGTGTTAGGATCAACCGGTGTACTCACCATCGTACTTGATGCATTTGAACCCCACACATACCCATCGGTCATTGGTGTAGAGCCATCAGACGCATATACAGTGCCCTCTATAGTATATGGCGTAGCTTGCAACGCTGACTGGTCTGGACTTGCTCCACCAAAATCATAGGCAGCTGTACTTGTGGTGAAAGAAACATTTGTTCCACGTGCTGGTACAAAACCTGCTAACGAATCAGACACATCATAATCACCAGCTTTTATTTGGATGCTATATTGTCCGCTTTCATCGGTAACTGCGGTAACAGTGGTAGACGCATTGCTAAACATCACGAGTGCCCCTGCCTTAGCATTATCACTACCGTCATAAATGGTACCTGTCACGGTAACAAATCCGCTACTAACACCAAGATCAATCGTCTTTGTATCTCCACCTGCGATAACGGTACCGGTAAATTTACCAATCCCAAATACATCAACAAAATAATTGTAGGTAACACCATCCTGACCTGTCAAAACTGCATCAGTGGCTAAGCTGTTAACTTGTTTACTAACCCGTTTATTTTTATCAGAAGAATTTTTTAATTCAATAAATGCGTTCATATCTGATGTTCCACCAGTAAAGCTAAATGTAACATTAGCAGTCGTTGCCACTGTAATATTTTTTGTCGTATTACCTGCAACAGTGCTTGTGGAGCTCAATTCACCGTAATCAGGATGCAATGTGCCAATACGATACGTTCCCACACCGACTTTGGTAGAATATTGCCCATTGGAATCAGTACCTGTGCCACGTTTCACACCAGCTGCAACAGGTCGATCATTTACCGCATCCCATTCTTCAATAAACAAAGGAACATTGGACAAATTAGTTCCCCCGACGCTCACGGTACCACTCAACGTGTAACATGTGCTTACCGTTGGTGTGATATTTTGACTCGCCATTGATGCACTAGAGACAACCACAGTCTTGGAAAAACCACCACAAGAATCAGTTTTATCCGGTGGCAATTCTGCCCGTACCGTCCATGTGCCATTATCTACAAACAGTGTATAACTGCCATCGGCTGATGTTCCACTAAACACGGTGTTGCCACCGGCATCAGTTGCAACAATCGGCGCATACCCAATACCATTGTTAGTATTATCTAACACTTTACCGGAAATAGTATAACTTGGTTTTTTCATGGTTAGATTAAAGGCGCCCGTTACATTTTTTCCATCAACATACAATTTTGTGCCACTTTCATTTCTCACATCAATACTTTTGTGTGCCTCTGGCATACCATCTTTATGTGCACCAATTTCATAATTGCCATAGTCTGTCACACTCAATGAAAATACTCCAGATGCATCAGTCTCAGTAAATACCGGCGCGCCAAATCCTTGTCGATTCATAAAGACCTCCACATTTGCTAAACCTGTTCCTGAACCATCTTTTACAGTGCCCGTAACGGTAACATTAGCACTGGCAAAAGTAAACGTAATGGTATCTGTATCAGTATCAAATGCTACACCA
>PFPK01000036.1 GCA_002793015.1 Candidatus Magasanikbacteria bacterium CG_4_10_14_0_2_um_filter_37_12
GTTCAATTTTTATACAAAAGCTTGGGCGGCAATTCATCCCTGTGAGTCCTGCGGGACATCACAGGGAGTTCTTGCCGTCCTTTTTAAAAATTCCAATTATTTTTGGTGTTCATGTACCAATTGATGATGTTGTTGAAACGATCAGCAGGCCGAGAAATACGACCAATATCAAACCCTTTGACTTTGTCACTAAGAGCATAAGTGTAGGTAGGCATATACAAAAATACTGCTGGCAAATCTTCAGATAGGGTATCTTGAAAATTTTTGTACAAGCTTACTTTTTCTTCTTCATCAATTGTCTCTCTGGTTTTTTCTAAAATTTCGTCCACATTACGATTGAAGTACTGAGCCAAGTTTAGTCCGGGAAAATCTATTTGGCTGGAATGCCAAAATGGATATTGATCAGGATCGTCACCGACTATCATACCATACAACAGCACATCATATTTTCTATTCTTCAAAACATCATAAGAAAAATCTCTTGAAGGAACAACTGAAACATTGGTCTTAGCACCGATCTCCTGCCACATCCCAGAAATCAACCTGGCAGTGCCAATATATTCTGAAGTCTCACTAGTGACTAATAATAATTGTAAAATTTCTCCATCCTTGTTGAGACGATAAAAAGTCTGGGCTGGGTCTAATTCATTTTCCAACTGAGTAACAATACCACTCAAAATTTCTTCTGGCACTTCAATTTCCTTTTTTTCTACCTCATTATCACCCTCAACCTCTGGTGTACTACTTGCAAAACTAGTTTGTTCTTTTTTCCATTGATTAACTAATTCTGTTTTTCTTTTTTCAAAAAATTCTTCGGCTGATATTCTCTTCCAATCTGTCTCGTCAAGAAGATCATTGGCTTCATCTGCTGAATACACGGTCTTCTCTATTTCTGGATCGTAACCCGGAAATCCTGGCAGTATGGGACCATAAATTATCTGTCCTTCATTGTTCAAACTTTCACGCAAAATTCGATCTTTATCAATTGCCAAAGCTAGAGCTTTCCTAACATTTTGAGAATGTAATGCTAATTTATTTTTTTGATTGAATAAAACAGCGGTGTATTGTGGCAATTGCAAAGTATGCAAATTGATATGCTTCCTAGTCGCTTGTTCCCTCAAGTCATAAGGGACAAAATGCAGACCATCAACTTTTTGTTCACGAAGTGCAGTTATAGCACCGCCAGGTCCTTCATAGTCAATATAAAAATTAAAAACAAATTCTTCCAAAAACGGTGATTGTCGATAATATTCTTCAAAACGAGCTAATTCATAAGAAATAATGTATCCAGACTGATCTTTGGTCATTTTTTTAAACTTAAATGGTCCGCTGCCTATTGGCCGCAAATTTTTCTGAGTAAGACGCATTTGTTCGGCCGGTACATCTATCCAAACATGTTTTGGCAAAATACCGACTGTCAAAACAGACAAAAAAGATGAAAATGGTTCTTGTAATTTAAATTGGACGGTATGTTCATCCAAAGCCTTGACTTCAACACCTTTGAAACTAAGAATAAGAGGGCTGTTTACCAATTCATCCTGAATAGTTTCAATAGTGAAAACAATATCTTCCGCAGTAATTGGTTTGCTGTCATGCCAAACCATCCCCTCTTTGATATGAAAAGTGTAAGTCTTCTGATCTTCGTTTAGCTCATAATTGACAGCCATGTCTGGCACTAGCCTCTGTTTGAGATCATACTTCATCAAACCAGAATAAACTAATCGAACGAGATCGACGTCCACATCGTTGACAGAAGAAAAAAGTGGATTAACAAACTGTGGGCCCCCAACAACAGCTTCAACATATCTGCCACCTACCGCAGGCGCTGCCACGCTATAATGTCCCAAGATAGCATAAATAGCCCAGGCCACGCCAACAATCAAAATAACCAAACTGATTTTAAATATCTTTCTTTCTTTTGTGGAGAACAAAGAATTTATATTCAAAACCTGGCCAAATTTGGGAAATTTACGACCGCGCACTTGCTGAATTAGTTTGACATCATGAGCATGAGAGATAATTTTCTTAGGCCCAATGACATTTTTTTTAATTTGCGAAGTAATGCGTCGCAAAAAAGAAGAAAGCACAAGAATTCAAAATTTAAATAAAAAAGGTAATTATTAGAAGAAAGAAACTTACTCAATAACAACAAGAGCAAGCGCTATCCCAAAAAATAGAAGAGATGCAAGGATAGTGATCCTATACAAAAACAAATCACTGCCGCGTCTAGTAGACTGAACGCCCCCCCCGCTACCGCCAAAAGCGGCCCCGAGTCCAGCTCCTTTTTGTTGCAAAAGGACAGATACGATCAGTAGAACTCCCAGAACCATTTCCATTATTGTCAGTATTTGAACCATATTTTAGCAAATCTGTTAAAGGTAAGTTTTGATTATATCATTATAACAAAATAATATAGTAAGTGCAATGATAACATAAAGCCTATAATTAGTCAACTACTGCTACTGCAGCTACACTACGCTGTGTTATAAAACACCATTGACAAATATAAAGCACCTTGTTATAATCCCGTCTGCATACAAATGCATACCCAAACTTATAAAAAGAAATACCTCTATGAAACAAAATATTCACCCAACATATCACACCGCAGCTACTGTAGTCTGTGCTTGTGGAAATAGCTTTACCGTAGGTTCAACCAAAGAAGAAATCCGTGTTGAACTATGCAGTAAATGCCATCCTTTTTATACTGGAAAACAAAAATTTGTTGATACTGCTCGTCGAGTAGAAAAATTCAAAGAAAAAGCCACCCGAGTGGAGGCTGCTGCGGCAACTCGCAAAGGCAAAAAGGTCAAACAGGCTGCCAGAGCTGCCAAAAAGCAAGACGGTACTAAAACAACTACAGCCAAAACAAAAACAAAAAAGATAGACCCAAAAGCAGAAGAAGAAGCAAAATAGCTATTAAAAATCAAAGACAGGCTTAATTTTTGAGTCTGTTTTTTTAATCAATTTACATCTATTCACAGTTATTTTTTTTTCCAATAATCCATTCATAACGCTTGCTTCTTTTGCAACCTTTAAAACATATGTTAGGAAAATATATCCAACTAAAAACAAAATACTTTGAATTAGAAAAAGCCCTCCAAGACCCGGCCATTATTGGTGATCAAAAAAAATTAAAGGCAGTCTCTCAAGAATATAGTGAAATCAAACTTGCGGTAGAGAAAATACTAAAATTAGAAAAAATAGAAAAAAATATTGCAGATAACGAGGAAATCATCAAAAGTCTAGCCGACCTTGAACTGACAGAACTTGCTGAATTGGAATTACCAGACCTAATAGATCACAAAATAAAATTGGAGGAAGAAATAGCCAACTTTACTAGACCAACTGACCCAATGGATAAAAAAAATGTCATTATAGAAATTAGAGCCGGAGCAGGTGGGGACGAAGCTGCTCTTTTTGCTGGCGACCTGATGCACATGTATATGAAATATGCTGAAAGGCAAAACTGGAAAACTTCGCTTATGTCTGAAAACAAAATTGGGATCGGTGGCTACAAAGAAGTAATATTTTCGATCGCAGGATCACATGCATATAACAACATGAAATATGAAATGGGAGTCCACAGGGTACAAAGAACTCCAGAAACAGAAAAGCAAGGGCGCATCCACACATCTACTGCCAGTGTGGCTGTGATGCCTGAGATCGAAGAAGAGGAAATTGAAATCAATCCTAGTGATATTCGAATTGATACTTTTTGTGCTGGAGGGAACGGAGGACAAAGCGTCAATACCACATACTCAGCTGTCCGCCTAACGCACGTCCCGACTGGCATTGTGGCTCAGTGCCAGGATGAAAAATCCCAAATGAAAAATAAAGACAAAGCTATGAAAGTTTTGCGTGCTAGGATCTATGGAGCACAGGAAGCCGAGCGTAAAACCAAAGAAGATGAAAAGAGAAAAAACCAAATTGGCACTGGTGATAGAAGTGAAAAAATTCGCACTTATAATTTTCCACAAGATCGTATCACCGACCACAGGATACACGAAAGTTGGAATAATATTGGGACAATTCTTAATGGTAATTTGGATGATATGATTAAAAAATTGAAAGAGGTCGATTATGCGAGGATGGATGAGGTATAAATAGTTCATGATTGATTTTTAACAACACACACGTGCCCTTAAACACTGTAAAACAACTTCTAAAAGAAGCTTCTAAAAAAATTGAATATCTCGATGCCGAACTTCTTCTCGCTCACGTGCTTGGTAAATCACGTGAGTTTTTGGCTACAAATCCAGAACAAACAATAGACATGATGCGTGTAATAAAATACAAATATTTGCTAAAAAAAAGAACGTCAGGTATGCCATTAGCATATTTGACCAAACACAAGGAATTTTATGGTTTTGATTTTTTGGTGAATAAACATACTCTGATTCCACGTCCTGATACGGAAATCATGGTTGAAGCAGTGGTCAACAGACTGCGGGCTACAAACGACGGACAGCAAATAATCCTCATTGATGTTGGCACTGGATCTGGATGTATCCCAATCGCAATAGCAAAATGGACTTCAGACTTCAGACTTCGGGTTTCAATATTTGCAACGGATATCTCAAAGCAAGCGCTGAAAGTAACAAAACGCAACGCAAAAAAACATAACGTCCCCATTACCTTCAAACACGGAAATTTGTTGGAGCCTGTATTGTCATCTGTTGTCTGTAATCAGTTGCCCTTCATAATCACAGCGAATTTACCATACATAACAGAACAACAATACCAGAACTCTCCTACTCCGGAGATTCACCATGAACCAAAATCTGCTCTTGTTGCCGACAACAATGGCCTTGCACTTTACGAAGAGCTTTTTAAACAAATCAAACAAATTGTTAAATGTCATATTTTACATATCACATGTTACTGTGAGATTGATCCTTCACAATCCGCACAAATCGCCAAATTAATCGGCAATATTCTGCCTGAGACAAAGTTGGAGATAAAAAAAGATCTCAGTGGGAAAGATCGGGTGGTGATTGTTTCTTGGGGAGAATAATTTGTGTGTAGTTGAAGATATTTTCTGGTATAGTAAAAGTGTATATTAGGTTTATAGGAAGCCTACTATAAACAGGTTTTATCAAAAAAAATAGCGTACTTTAGCCAAATAATAAAGGAGTTCGTGTATACAGCATATATCTTCTACATACTATATTCCCATCGCAACATCTCATACACGAAAACGCTGAGCAAAACCCACAAAACAAAAAAACTCCCCATCAAGCAGTAGAGAGTTTTTGTTATATGATATTTGTCACATATAAGTAACCCCATCCATCAGATTCACCACACTCACCCAAATCTTCCCAGGCTTAAACTCAATTTCCCTTCCACTTCGGCGGGCAGGCTGTTCATCTTCGTCAAGATAATAAAACCTAGTTTTTTCTGTCTGCGAAGCCTTACACCATTCCCCTTCTACTTTGAATCCATTGCGGAAAATAACCGCATCACCAGAGCCAATCGTTTCCATTGACAGACGCCCAACAGCATCGACTACTTGGGTACTGACGTACTGAACAACCAAGGTATCGGCAACAATTTTGTCCCCACTCTCTGGGTCAAACACTGGCTCCCCCAATTCATATCGTTCGTACTGCATGGTAGAAGAATTATATTGCCAAGTCGGCTGGTAGACTTCACCAGCAAAAGTAATGGTGATATTGTCCGTACAATCATCCTCACATTCATCCCAATACTCAAATTTCCAAGACTCTGTGTCACTGTCTGTTTCATACGAGTCACCATAATCAACTCTTGCTTTTTGCCAGAGCTCCTTGGAGGTATAAACATTGTGCGGAGCACTCCTATCTTGTCCACGCCAATAGTACCAACCCCAATAAAACTCATTGAGATCAAACAAATCAAATTTTTTGATACGGTCTAAGGCGTCTGGTGACCCGCCGACGTGCATATACATCATCCCTGGATACTCACTCACCCAGTCGAGATAATATGGTCGGGCGCTACGGACTGGGCCAACTTTGGAAACATCTGCGTCACTCGTATAAACCACCAAAAACCTAGTAAAATTGGCTTCCACAGGAGCTTCATAGACCACAGAAGCCATTGATATTCCTGAAAGAGGCCGAGCTTCATAATGATTTTCAATCATAATACCGACCAAATCTGGATTGACAGCCAAAGAAACATCTACACAAATACCGTCAATATGTCGTCTAAATTTACAGTCACTAGGTGCGTCTGTCTTGTTGTCTAACACCTCGTTACCAAAGTCGTTGTACACTGTGTTTTCATAAAAAAAATTGTTACTAACCAAAATTATCAAAAACACAACCCCTAGAAAAAAAATAACACCAGCCATAGCATACATCATTCTTACTTTATCCCGTCTCAAGTTTAGCAAAAAAACAACAATTTTATTTTTCATATAACAAACAGTATGAACCCATGTCCCGATATTATCTGGACTGAGCAATTTTTTCTAATCCCGATTCAATCAGAATCAGATGACCTGCAGGCGCGCAGGTTAGAACATGCCCCGTACCGTACCAAAATACGAGATCAAAATTAAAATTCTAAAAAAAACAACGCCTCTATGTTACACCAAAAACTTTAATGAAACAAGAAAAACCACCCTGGCGGGTGGTTTTAATCTTAATCAAAGTCTTAATCTTTCTTTTCTTCTTTCTTCTTTTCGTCTACTGCTTCGGCCCCTTCGGCGGTTTCTTCTCCGTCTTTCTTCTCGCCATCTACAGCAACTGTGCTAACATCGCCAACCTGGCTCTCATCCAAAGCCTTGAATTGATCATCTGTCATAGGTGGAATAACTTTGACAACCAAAGCTTCTAGACTGTCATCTACCGTAATGCCAGCTGGCAATTTTAGACCAGAAACACTAATAAAATCTTCAAAAGTCTTGAGAACAGTCAGGTCAACATCAATGTGCGAAACCAAATCATTTGGCAAACATCGTACATCAACAGTGTCAAGAGAAGTAATAAGCGTACCACCAAGAATCTTTACAGCCTCTGGCTCACCAATAAAATTAAGAGGAACAGTGGCAGTCATCTCTTCGCCCATCTTAATTTGACGAAAATCGATGTGAGTAAAAATTTGCTTGATTGGATCACGTTCTACGTCTTGGATCAACACTTTGGTTGGATCTTTTTCTCCTTCAATAAAAAAATCAATCAAAGTTGCCTCACCAGCCTCATTGTAAAGCTTGTCAAATGTGTTGTAATCAAGTGACACAGAAATAGGTTTGATCTCTGGCCCATATAGTACGCCGGGAATCAGGCTGGCTGCCCGATCTTCACTAGCATTACCTGGTTCACGTTTCTTAGCAGTAATAGATATCATATTTATATAGATAATTAAAAAATATTTTTCAAAATAATCAGATATGTAACTCGGAGATTTGTCCTCCAAAACAAGATGAAAATTTTGTAAAATTGTAAATAATCAACGGTATGAATCCCTGAACAAACCTTGAGTCCTTTTTCGATCCTGATTCAATCAGGATCAAGTAACCTGCAGGCAGGTCAAACCATGTTCTCATCTTGTGCCAAGGTACAAGATGAGAATTTAAATCGTCAACCCCACCATCACGAACGAACAGGATGTTCTGATGAAGGAGGAAAAACTTTTTTAGACACAAAAATATGGGTTTGGATATTTTTCAACATGGTGTGAAAATCCAGTACATCGTCATCTGTAATGGCATCTAGCTGAAAAATCTTTTTGGCATCTTCAGCAGATAGATCTGTCGCCATACCGACCGAGCTCATCCCAAACTGAGAAATAGTCACTAGTGCCAAAATAGAATTAGCACACTTTGGGCAGACAATATGAACCAAATGTGCACCATGATATTCGTCCAGAACTGAAAAACGCTCAATCTTGTATTCATTTTTACACATCGGGCATTCTCGCATCAACTTTAGACCTTCCAAAAGCTGATTATGATGTTTTTTGTTTTCATCTCTAAACTGCATAAAACTAGAATATAGGCTACAAAATTCTTTTTCAACTAGCTACCCACACAAAAAGAGGGTCGTCCCTTTTTTACGCAAGAGGAATATAACACAATTATATCTGATAGTCAAGAGATTGTCCATGGTTTGTCCATGATTGTCCATTATCCTGATCTCACAGAAATATCTAAGAATGACTCGTGAAAGGTGTGCTACGGGAGACACTTTGAACAATACCAATCAAAATAAAATTGGCAATTAGAGAGGATCCTCCATAGCTCAAAAAAGGAAGGGTGACCCCAGTGACAGGCAACGACCCAATAGCTCCGCCAACATTGATGACAATCTGGGTAAAAAAATAAATAGTGACCCCAAGAACAACATAGGTGCTAAAATCATCACTGCACCCCTTAGCTATTTTGACAAAACGCCAAAGCATAAAAAAATAAATAGAAAAAATAGTTAGTACAGCAACAAAACCAAGTTCTTCAGCCAAAACAGAAAAAATAAAATCTGTCTGTGCTTCTGGCAAAAAATGGAGCTGGCTTTGCGAACCAAAACCAAGACCTCTCCCAAAAAAATTACCAGATCCAACAGCAATGATAGATTGCGAAACATTGTACCCAGCACCAAGCGGGTCACTGTCCAGAGAAAGAAAAGTAGTCAGACGATCTTTCTGGTAATCGGCAAAAAGAAATGTCCAACTAACAAAAAAGACCCCAATACCCAAAAAAAATATCAAAAATACATAACGCTTTTTGACCCCCGTAAGTAAGAGAAGCCCAAACCAAATACTAACTAAAATAAGTGATGAACCAAGATCAGGCTGGAGCATAATCAACCCAACCAAAAGAGCAGAAAAGAAACCAGAAGAAAAAACAAATTGCCAAGTATCAAAACGTTGGCCATGCCGATGAATTAGCCACGCCAAAAATAAAATCAAAGCAATCTTCGCCACCTCAGCAGGCTGAAAAGAAAATCCAGCAATTTGAAACCAGCCAGTAGTGCCACGCACTGTGGTACCAAAGATAAGGACAACAACGAGCAAAACAAAAGCAATAATATAAATTAATCTAGACAAAGATTGATAAGTAACAATATGAAAACCAGAAATAACAAGAGAAATAACCAATCCCAAAAACAAAGCTACCACCTGAGTAGGAAAAAAAATAAGCTTCTCTCCCAAAGACAAATCCACACTATAGATAGCAGCCAAACCAATTGACGATAAAACAAAAATAACTACGGTGAGTAGCCAATCATAATTTCTAAATGACAAAGACGGACCAAAAAAACGCATAGCAATCCTAATTCCTTATGACAGCGGATGGAGTTTCGTAATTCAAAGTAATCATAAAATAAATTCATTCTGATCAAATACATCTACCAAAGGATGAAGTTCAATCTCACTTACATAAATTCCTTCGACAAAAGATCTCAAGTCTACCACTTCGGTTTCACCAGAGCCCATAGCACTAAGAGTAAAGTATATCACCCCCACCCTCTGTCCACCATCAAGTAGATCAACATAAAAGCTAGGTGCCCAATAACTAAATAATGTGTCGTTACTAACACGAAACTTAATTTGGCTAGCATCTAAACCACCCTCGCCAGCATAAACAAATTCAAATTCACTAGTGCTAAATGAAAGACGATCAGACAAATAAGTCTCGATGTACGGAATCTGGTGGGCATCGATATGTGTCCATTCAACGCCCTCTATAACAATAGAAGCACTGCTGGGAAAACCAGAAACAGGAAAAGAAAAGACGGACACAGGAAGTTTGGTGTTTGGCATAATTTTCACTTCATAAAGATCTGTCTCTCCACTAGAAAATTGGAACCGATAACTTACTTTAGCTACCCAACGGGCGTTATCATTGAAAACATCAGACACGAAGTCATAATACCCATCACTATTTTGAAAGACCGCAGTCGGAGATAATTTCAAATCACTAGCACCATAGATTTGATGAACAATTTCATAATTTGGAAATTCATCAAGCTGTTGAACCAAAAGTTGGCTGTCTTGGTTATACCCAACCAACGCATACTCTCCCCATTTCCAAAAGCTAAAGACTATTGTAATAATGTTAAAAACAACAAGCAGTCCAATAAGCGTATTAAACAGTTGGTGTTTGTGGCGTACATACCAACCAGATATCTCCAATTCCTTATTGGAGATCTCCCCCATTGGGTCAATATAGCGATCTAAATTGTTTTGTTTTTTTTTGAACATGTATAAAAACCTAAATACAAGAGCGTTATTTATAGTTTTAAACAAAAACTATTTTTGTAAAAATACGATGAACAATCTTCTAATTCTGAGGATTGCAAAATTGCGTACCACTTGTAACAACGATAAGTTGAAAAATATAAACAATGCTTGAAAATTTAACAGCATTATTAGTATATCAATAAACTAATCTATTTACAAAGCCCAAAACCTCCCTTGTCATGAACAGTTTCTCATGCTACAATATTCTCACATTGAACCCCACACAGACTTTCTTGTTGTCTACAAACAATAAAGACAACACAGTCTGACACGGGTTTTTATCATAAAACTTTGTTTATATCTATGAACAAAAATTTATGATTTTAGATTTATGATTAATACAATATGCCCCAAAAACGTGTGGACAAAGGTAGAATAGAACCAAAAAAAGTTACTACCAAACCAAATATTGATGTCAAAGAAAAAGTCGCTTTGCCAAAAAAAATAAAAGCTGGTGCTTCTTCTAAAAAAGAAATAGACAAAGACAGTACTGGATATTCCGCCAAAAACATTACTGTTTTGGAGGGTCTTGACGCTGTTAAAAAAAGACCTGGCATGTATATTGGATCGACCGGCCCACAAGGGTTGCATCACATGATCTGGGAAGTTATTGACAATGCTTTTGACGAAGCCATGGCTGGGTATTGTGATGAAATAACATTGCGCATTTTACCAAACAACTGGATTTCAGTGACTGACAACGGGCGTGGTATCCCAGTGGATATCCATCCTAAGAAAAAAATTAGTGCCCTAGAACTTGTCCTAACCCAGCTTCATGCTGGTGGTAAATTTGGTGACAGCGGTTATAAGGTGTCTGGTGGTCTGCATGGGGTTGGTGTTTCTGTGGTCAATGCACTTTCTACTGATGTCAGAGCCACAGTCCACCGAGATGGAAAAATTTGGGTTCAAGAATACAAACGAGGTAAACCAGTAAAAAAAGTCCAAGCAATTGGAAAAGTCAAAGGCACTGGAACCACCATTGAATTCCACCCAGACCCAGAAGTTTTTGAAACAATTGATTACACTTGGAAGACTATTGTCGACCATCTCCGCCAGCAAGCCTACCTGACAAAAGGTGTCCGCATTATCATCATTGATGAAAGACCTGTGGCAGAGAAAGAAAAAGACACAACTGCTGTCCAATTTCCTAATGCCACCTTTCAATTTTACTTCGAGGGAGGAATTGCTAGTTACACAAAACATATCAACAAAAATCGTGAACCAAAACATGATAATGTTTTTTATGTAGAAAAAAAGATAGATGAGATGATGATCGAAATTGCTCTCCAGTATACTGATGACTATTCCGAAAGTCTCCGGGCTTTTGCCAACAACATTATCAATCCAGATGGTGGTAGTCATGTAGTAGGTTTCCGTTCTGCACTCACAAGGACTTTAAACAATTACGCTCGCACCAAAGGTATTTTGAAAGAAAAAGACAAAAATCTGACTGGTGAAGATGTCCGAGAAGGACTCACCGCAATTATTTCTGTCAAACTTCCAGACCCTCAATTCGAAGGACAGACCAAAGGAAAACTTGGTAATCCTGAAGTCAAGCCAGCTGTAGAAACTGTTTTTGGCGACGAATTCATGATCTTCCTAGAAGAGCATCCAAGAGACGCAGAAGGAATCCTTGGCAAATGTCTACTGGCTGCTCGAGCTAGGAATGCTGCCCGTGTCGCCCGTGAGTCAGTCCTCCGAAAAGGAGCATTGGAAGGATTCACTTTGCCAGGTAAACTAGCTGATTGTTCTAGCCGCGATGCCAACAACTCTGAATTATATATTGTTGAGGGCGACTCTGCTGGCGGCTCAGCCAAGCAAGGTCGTGACCGAAAAACTCAAGCCATCTTACCATTGCGTGGTAAAGTGCTAAATGTCGAACGAGCCAGACTAGACAAAATAATTGCCAACAACGAATTGAAATCACTCATCATCGCTATGGGCACAAATATTGGTGAGCTTTTTGATATTAGTAAACTTCGTTATCACAATGTCATCATTATGACTGATGCTGACGTCGATGGTGCTCACATTCGGACATTATTGCTTACTCTATTTTTTCGTTATTTTCCTGAATTGATCACCCAAGGCCATATCTACATTGCCCAGCCACCACTCTACAGTGTCAAAAAAGGCAAAGAAATGACCTGGTTTTATAATGAGGAAGCCCTCGAAGAATTCAAAATTAAAAATGGTATCAAAGCTGAAGATCTAGAAGTGGTGGAAGAAAGTGAAATAGACCAAAATGAAGAAATCGAAGAAGAACAAACAAAGCAAGAAAAAGATAAGTTGGCTGGACGAAAATTAAATGTGCAACGCTACAAAGGTTTGGGAGAGATGAATCCTGACCAACTGTGGGAAACCACTATGAACCCTGAGACTAGAGTGATGAAACAAGTTATGATTGAAGATGCTGAAAAAGCTAGTGAAATATTTGACATTCTCATGGGTAGTGAAGTAGCACCTCGTAAGAAGTTTATTCAGACACATGCTAAGAGCGTAAAAAATTTGGATATCTAGTAACCTACAACCCATACATAGACTCACATATGGTAAATGAAGCACTAAGCAAAAAAAGCTCCGGACTGCAAACTCAGGATCTGAATGTTTGCTAACAACAAAAAATACCGCCTCACAGTGGATCCTGTCCAGATTTAAATTAGAGTTGTCAACAAACCACCTGATTTCCAGCAGCCCTAGTCACAGGGCTGTTTGCCAAGTAAAAAATAAACACTGTGCAAGAAGTACTAGAACAATTAAAAAAATCTTTTGGCTTCAATGAATTCCGCCCCATGCAAAAAGAGATTGTACAAACTGTCCTCAAACAACAAGACTGCCTTGTGCTGATGCCAACTGGTGGAGGCAAATCTCTCTGTTACCAACTCCCAGCCACTGTCTTACCTGGTGTGACCATAGTCGTCTCTCCTCTTATTGCTCTTATGAAAGACCAGGTCGAGGGCTTGGTAGCCAATGGTGTGCCGGCCGGATATATCAATAGTTCTCTAGAGGAACACGAACAAAAAGAAATGGGGCAAGCTGTAAAAAATGGTGAAATAAAATTATTGTATGTTTCACCAGAAAAATTGGTCTCCCCGTCCTTCCAAAACTTTTTAAGACAAATCACTATCAGTCTATTTGCCATTGATGAAGCCCACTGTATCTCCGCATGGGGTCATGATTTCCGAAAAGAATATACCCAACTAAGACAATTAAAAAATAATTTTCCTGAAGTACCAATAATTGCTCTCACTGCCACAGCTGACAAGCTGACTAGAAAAG
>PFPK01000029.1 GCA_002793015.1 Candidatus Magasanikbacteria bacterium CG_4_10_14_0_2_um_filter_37_12
CACATCTATCATAGATGTGTTTGTTAATATCTATGTCCCCCGTCAAGCTCCCCTTGCACTTTCTTCACATTTTCTATATAATCATATACAACCTACATATGTGGGCTATGTCCTGCGTAGCGTCCTTAAAGACCACGCCATTTTATTCTTAAGTCATCTATATATATGACTAAATATATCGGAACTCTTTTTGGTGCATTCCTGCTGTTGGTCCTCGTCGGTGGTGGGTGTTCATCAAAAACAAAAGACATATCTTCTAACGAACAAAATGAAAGTACGGTGATAGAAAACACAGGAGAGTCAAACAACATCGCGATGGAAGAGACAAACACTTCTATAAACAATGAAACGATAAACGAAGAAACAACGGAAGGTAACGACGAAAAAACAGCTGAAGATGAAACACCCACAACAACAGACACCACAAAAGAAGAAACCATACAAACCATAAATACAACACCTACAGGAGCCGTGCAAGCATATTTTGAAGCTCAAATCACTGGTGCTGACGGCGCGCAATATATGTTACCAACTGCGATAACACACCCTATGATACAACAAATTCTCGCACAAACAGCATCATTTATATACACAGAAGTTTCAACAGGAGATGTGACAGATATGCCTACAAAAGAAGATGCGAGTAATTATGAAAAAGCATTTGGCGCAGGTACTTACAAATATGTCATGACCAATTACAAAGCAACCGTAGACGGTATGACAATCACACAATCAGACACTACTGTTGTCAAAGAAGACAACGGTCTTTGGTATGTCGTACGTCCAGCTATGTAATTTAGATAATAATAAATAAAAAAATTATGACAAAATACTCATATCTTTTTGCAACTTTTGCTCTTGTACTTGTACTCGGTGCTGGATGTGACAATACCACTGTCTCAGACGATATTACTAGTCAAACAAAGGATGCAGAAGAAACAACAACAAATATAGTAAACACTACAAATACAGCTAATAGAACGACAAAACAAGCATCTACAACAACACTTAAACTCACCGCAAAAGTAGTAAAAAATAATACTGTTGAATTCACGTGGGAAGCACCTGAATCACTTCTTGAAAAAGTAGAAAATTGGCGCATCGTGTATGGAAAAGATCAAAACCCAACCTATCCAAGTACCTGGTGGTTTGAACGAAGTAAAACATACAGGGAAAAAACATGGGCAGGCCTCCCTGTCGGAGAAGGAAATTTCCGTGTATGTGCAGTTATAAATAATACCTGTACTGAATATAGTAACAATATCACAGTCACCGTCCCTGGTACTGACATTGCACCATCTGATGAAACAACGAAAGAACATGCAGATAATAAAACTGTTCCTGACGAGATAACAAAAGATACTACTAATAATCAAAAGCCTGCAGACGATGCAACAGATATGGTAAATGATTCTAGTATGACTGATGAAACTGATTCATCTGCTACATCAAATGATGATGCGATAGATAGCAAAGACATAAATGATGACGCCATGGCAGATGATGATACAGCTACATCAACTGACGACAACACAACAGATGACACGAGTACTAATGAGATAGTAACAACAACTGACGATATTTCAACAACTACACAAGAATAATATTCTTGCATATAAATAAAAAACTCTCAGTCAGTGAGAGTTTTTTTATATAATTTATATTATTTTTTATACAATTTCAATTCTCGTATCTCATCTCGCAAAATCGCTGCTAACTCAAATTCTAAAGCTTTCGCCGCTTCTCTCATCTGTTCCTCTTTATCTTTCATAATGTCTTCGATTGGCCGACCGTCCCCTGCTAAATCAAGCTGTAATAATCGTTTATTTTTCGTATTTCGTAATTTCATAGTTTTCGTATTTCGTATATTTATTCCAAATTCTTCCAAAATATTCTTGATACTTTTCTCAATAGTTTTTGGTGTGATGCCATGTTTTTTATTATAGGCAAGTTGAATGCTACGACGACGATCAGTTTCTTCTATCGCACGTTCAATTGATTTTGTAATAACGTCAGCATACATCACGACTTGTCCATTGACATTACGAGCTGCCCTACCAATCGTCTGAATAAGACTCGTGTCATTACGCAAAAATCCTTCTTTGTCCGCATCAAGAATTGCCACAAGAGAAACCTCCGGAATATCCAAACCTTCACGAAGTAAATTGACACCTACAATTACATCTATCTCTCCTCTACGCAATTTTGTGATAACTTCAATTCGCTCTATCGTATGAATATCACTGTGTAAATAAGCAACTTTAATTTTTTTATCTTTAAGATAATCAGTGAGATCTTCTGCCATTTTCTTAGTAAGTGTTGTAACCAATGTTCGTTCACCTTTTTTGATTCTGTCTTCAATTCTTTCAATAACATCTTCAATTTGTGACAATATAACTTTTGACTTCCCTGTCACGGGTAAAATCAAAACCTCAGGATCTACAAGTCCCGTTGGTCGTACGACTTGTTCAACGATCTGATCACTATGTGTATGTTCATATTCAGCAGGTGTAGCTGATACAAAAATAGTTTGCTCCACGCGCTTGGTAAACTCATCAAATTTGAGTGGCCGATTATCAAGGGCACTGGGCAAACGAAATCCATGCTCAATCAACGTTTCTTTCCTGGCTCTATCGCCATTGTACATGCCACGAATTTGAGGAAGTGTTACGTGTGACTCGTCTATCATCGTAAGAAAAGATCCCGATTCCACCCCCTTTTTAAGAGAATGGTTATGGAGAGGTTGTGCTGTTTTTTTACCATTTCCAGCCGCATATTTAAAATAATCAATAAGCGTAAACGCAGGTTCTTCTTCACTTCGCCCATCAAAATGTCGCGAATAATTTTCTATCCCGTTGCAATAGCCAATGTTCTTTATCATTTCAAGATCATATCGTGTTTTTCTTTTCAATCGTTCATATTCAAGAACTTTGCCTATTTTTTTGAAATAAGCTAACCGATCTTTCAACTCTGCTTCAATATTCCCAAACGCCCTGTCTCTTTCTATATCAGAAATAACATAATGTTTCGCGGGAAATAACCAGACATCATGTACGGACAGGTCGCACCTGCCCGCCGAATTGGAGGGACCTGTCCGTACGGGTGTAATAATTTTTCTTGTAATTGGGTCAACCATTTCAATCAAATCAATTTTATCTGAAATTTCAAACCGATAAATTTTTTCCTCATTAACTGGCATTATTTCAAAAACTTGTCCATGCATACGAAATGTACCGCGTGTTATGACTGAATTCGTACGTTTAAATTGCATAGAAATAAGTTGTTCCATCATACCACGACGATCAAGCTCTTGACCTTGTGTCAAATGTAAAACTGTTTTTTCATAATCAAGTGGATTACCTAGATTGTAAATTGCAGAAACTGACGCCACAATTATGACATCACGACGCGTAAGAAGTGCTTGTGTGCAAGCATGACGAAGTCTGTCTATTTCTTCATTTATCTGCGCTTCTTTTTCAATATACGTATCACTTCCCGGCATATACGCTTCTGGCTGATAATAATCATAATAACTAACAAAATATTCCACGGCGTTTTCTGGAAAAAATTCACGAAATTCATTACATAGTTGTGCGGCAAGTGTTTTATTGTGTGCAATCACAAGTGTTGGCATCTGTGTTTTTTCAATAACATTTGCAATTGTGAATGTCTTTCCCGAACCAGTCACACCAAGAAGTGTCTGGTTCTTCATATTTTTTTCCAAACCTAAAACAAGCCTACGTATTGCATCTGGCTGGCTTCCTGCTGGTTTGTATGGTGATTTAATCTTAAATTTCGGCATATTTTTGCTCTATTTATTAGCAAAAATTTAAAAAATCTTGACAAAAAGTATACCATAAAAATATACAAAATGATATCTATTATAGGTTCTTCGTAAATTATTGTGGGTAGCATGTTCAAATGATTGAAAATCTTGTATCATAAAGACTGTATTATTCATAACATAGTCTCTATGGTACAAGATTTAAACGGTCATTACAAGTTATTACTCGGTTTGTCTGAACCGTGGAAGATAGAAACTGTTGATCTCTCAATTGATTCGTCTGAAGTTACTATTACGGTTGCGTATCCGAAAAGTGTTACGGTGGTGTGTCCCGGATGTGGAATGGCTACGAGTATCTATGATTATCGAAAAAATCGCTCATGGAGACATTTAGACACGATGCAGTTTAAGACAATCATCACCTGTGCGACTCCACGTTCCAATTGTGATACCTGTGGTATTAAGACAATTTCCGTACCGTGGGCTAACAAAGGCTCAGGCTTTACCCTTTTGTTTGAGTATTTTGCTATTTCTGTAATTACACATACCAGTTCAATCACCGCGGCCACCAAGCTGTTAAACCTCAATTGGCATCAAATTCAATCAATCATGGCTCGAGCTGTCGTACGAGGTCTTGAGAAACGTGATGGTACCGATACAATTGAATACATAGGTATTGATGAAAAGAGTTTCTTAAAAAAACATACGTATATATCCAATTTATATGATTTAGACAAGGGACGTATCTTAGATGTGGTGGAAGGGAGAAAAAAGGAACACGCACAAGCACTACTCAACACAATAGAACCGGACGTACGAGGATGGGTTAAAGCAGTGGCTAAGGTCTCAAAAGCATGGGCTATCAAAGAAGCCTTCGGTCAATTCTGGACATACCTGTATCCAAAATCAATTGAATTCAAACCAATTTATGCTATACTAAATACAATAAATGTATGACATATTTTCATACACTAAAATCAAAATCAGACTGGATTCCCATCATTGCCAATATTATTATTACAGGTCTTTTTGTATTTTTAATATTTTCTTATAACATTACAAAAACACCAGATAAACTCAAGATAGATGTAGATAATACACAATCAGAAGTACTCAATAATATTGATGCTGACAACAAAAAAACTCAATCTTTTTTTACCAAAAACGAAGGGCAACTTGAAAACAATGATATTTCTTTTTATTATCAAGGAGTCAACAAAAACACATACTTCAAAAATAACATGCTCGTCTACGCCAATACGTATGCGAATGAGATAGAAAATAAAGACGATACAATCCCGTTACTTCCTTTTGAACATCCAGAAATAAATACACACACTACTGTGTACACGACCACATTTCTCAACAGTAATCCACTTGCAGAGATCCAAGGAGACAAACAAGTTGATACCAGTATAAATTATTTTGTTGGTAGTAAAGACAAATGGAAGAGTGACGTACCAGGCTACACAGAATTGAACTATACAAATTTATACAACAATATCGATGCTACATACCGCTTTACTAACACGGGCATAAAGTCTGATTTTTTTGTTGCACATGGTGGCAATCCACAGGATATTATCATGCAATATGATGGTGTTGATTCATTGTCAATTAATGACCAAGGAGATTTGATAATACAGACAAAAGATGAAACATTTTATAACAGAAAACCAATTTCTTATCAGATAATAAACGGCCAACAGATACCTGTAGAAGTTGAATATACGCTTGCAAACAATATGGTTTCGTACAGCGTTGGCGAGTATGATAACAATGAAACATTAATAATTGATCCTGTTATGGATTATATAGTCAATAGCACATTTTGGGGAGGCGCTGGATCTGACTATGCTCAAACAATAACTGAAGATGAAGATGGTAACATATACATAGCAGGAACACTTACCACCAATAACATGACCATGACCACCGGAACATACGACAACACGTTTGGAGGTGTCCAAGACGGTTTTATTGCAAAATTCAGTCATGATTTATCACAATTGCTTGCATCAACATATATTGGTGGAACAAATAATGAATCAATCAGTAATATTGCTGTTCGCAATAATAGTGTGTATATAGGAGGACAAACAAAAAGTTCAGATTTCCCTACCACTACACTAGGATATGATATAAGCCATACAGGCGATGGAAATTGGGATATTTTTGTGACAAAATTAAACACAAATCTTACGATGCTGGAGGAATCAACATTTCTTGGCGGAAGTGGAGATGAACAATTTTCTGCCTTCTTATTCAATGGTGATGATGCTCTTGTAGTACTTGAAAATACAACGTCAATCGATTTTCCAACCACAACAGCAGCTTACGAACCAACGCATAGTGGAGGAACATACGATGGAACAATAAGTATTCTCAACACAAATTTACAAGCACTCGACGCTTCAACCTATATAGGTGGGAGCGGTGTGGATGTCGTTACAGACATAACAATATATAATTCTGAAATTATTGGAGTTGGTATTACCAGTGGCTCTTTTCCAACCACAACAAATGCATATGATATAACTTACAATGGTGGTGCGTATGATAACATCATATTCAAAATGAGTGTTGACTTAACCACACTCAACGCATCTACGTATCTTGGTGGATCTGGAAATGATTGGGCGATTTTTATAGACAGAAACGCTGACGGTGATATTTTCCTCCATGGAAGGACGGCTAGCACAAATTTTCCTACCAGCACAGGAGCATACGACGGAAGTTTTAATGGAGGTGTATATGATTCTTTTGTAACCATACTAAACAACGATCTCACATCAATGATCGCTTCAACATATATTGGTGGCTCTGACCAAGAAAACGCCTGGGATATATTAGTTAACGACGATAACAGTATCATAATATTTGGTGATACAAAAAGTACAAATTTTCCAACAACAGAAAATACATACGATACCACACACAACGGAGGAACATACGACTGGTTTGTTTCAGAATTCAATAGCACACTAACGTCCCTTACTGATTCTACGTTTATCGGCGGAAATACAGCGATCAATGATGGTGATCAAGTAAGACAAATGATTCGTTCAAATGATGGCACATTATATCTCACTGGATATGTTGCGTCAGGCTTTCCAATTGCTCAAGGTGGATACCAGACTACGGTAAGTGGCAACAGCGACTCTGCCATTCTGTGCATGTATGCCAATCCACCTATTACCCCAGAAATTACTGCTAGTTCTACACCTACAGATGGTGCTGGAAATATACCTATCACTGTGGATGTAAATGACGCTGATACGCTAGATATTTCACTCACTACCTTTTACAAAGTTGGTGTGTGTGGTGGAGATACCTCTGGCCTGACTACAAGCACACTTACAGAAACATATTCTCTTTCAAACACAACCGGCAGTGAGACATTCTCCTCAGCCTCGATAGGCGCACATCATATTGAAAATATCTCTACGCTGTCTGGCACAAACACTATCCAAATTGCCTGGAATTCTCTTTCTGACGTGCCAGATGTTGAAGGAAATTATTGTGTATTTATAAAAACAAATGATGGTATTTCTGATTCATCTTATGCTAGTACCACATTTACAATTGATAATATCTCCCCTACTGTTCCAGGTGCTTTGAGTGTACATACAACTTCGGCAGGTTCTGTCATTCTTAATTTTGGATCAGCATCAAATGACACTAATTTTTCTGAATACAAAATATATTATATGATAGGAAGTTCAGGTGTGTCTGTCACTTCTGGGACAGACTTTACTTCGTCTAGCGACATAAACTTAGCCACACCAACATTTAATAGCACAACAACAACAGAAATTACAGGATTACTCCCAAATACACAATATGTATTTAACATTTGGAGTTATGATACTTATGGAAACAATACTTCCTCTACCTCAGAACTAACATTTTATACCCTTGCCAACGTACCAACGACACTTGTTGCATCAAGCACCGAGCAGACAAGTGTTACTGTCACATGGAATGTAAATGGTAATAATACAGGCACCTATTACTATGTAGATAATACCACCGCAGGTACAAACTCTGGTTGGACAACGAGTGCGTTATGGCCATCGTCTGGTTTGGCATGTGGCAATTCGTATACTTTTACAGCAAAAGCAAAAAACGCAAACGGAATAGAGACGAGTGCCACTTCCGCAAATTTATCCACTGAAAATTGTAATCCAAAACCTAGTGGATGCGGGGCATCTTGCCCCAAACCACTAGCAGAACCAGTGGATAAATTCTATATAATTATAAATGATGGGTCGGCAAATACATCCAATAAGTCAATCACCTTAAAACTAAATGGTGGCCATGATGCAGATATGATGGTGATTTCTGAAGATCAAACATTTACTAATTTAGCCAAAGAAAAATACTCTGCCCAAAAAACATGGATACTCTCTGACGAAGATGGACTAAAAACTATATATGCCAAATTCTACAATAAAGATGGCACTGCTTCAGCGACTTTTTCAGATAGTATAACACTAGACACAAAAACAACAATTCCACCGCCAACTATTACAATGCCAAAAAATAACAACACTTTTACTTCTTTGCCTATCCAAATAACTGGCAAAGCTTTACCGGAGTCGAATGTGTCTGTCACTATAGATGACACCACCTACACCACAAAGTCCACAAAAACAGGAGACTTTAATGTAACGATTTTAGAAATTTTGTCAACAGGAACACACAGCATTACAATAAGTCAGACAGATCAAAATGGTGTTACTAGCGAACAAAAAAAATATGTCATAAACTACACACCTTCAAATGAAAACAAAAACCAAGAAACAAAATCGGACAAAACAGCAGATGTAGGTAAACAAACAGAAATTACTACAAACCAAGACATTTCAAAACAAACCAAAGAAGAAAATGGATCTAAAACAATACAAGAATCGCTAGGTGCTAAAAATGTAGTTGAACAAACAAAAACATTGGAAGAAATACAAAAAATTATTACAAAAACTCAAAAACAAAAGGCTTACCTACTAGTTGTCACAAATCAATCAACCGCCTTTGCACAAAAACAAACTAATACAATCAAATCATTGCCAGGTGAAAATATAAACATCCTAATCCGACCAAATAACGACACCCACAGTATCACCGCCAGACTATACAAAAATGATTCTGCCACAATAGATACAGAAAAAAATAATCTAACAAGTTCAAAAGAAAAATCTGTGCTAGATTATCTCAAAAAAATGTTTGGGGTAGAAATCGCCCACGCCAAAAGTCAAACACAAAATAAGCCCTCCTGGATCAAAGGGTACAAGTTTATTTTTGACCAAAATATGAATTCATTTGTTGGGTCTATCGACTTGCCAGAGTTATCAGCAGGATCATACAAATTAGTAATTAGCGTCAATGAAAAAGATGGAAGCAGAACAGATATCACCAAGCAATTATCTATCCAACAAAAAGGAACAATACTATCAACAGGAAGATGTAACAACATAAAAACTGTCCCCCATGCCAGAATAGAAGTCTTTCACCAAAACGAAAATAAAGAATTTGTTTCATGGCCAGGCAATATCTTTGGGCAGAACAACCCAACAATCTCCAATGAAATAGGTAACTACAGTCTCCAACTGCCTACTGGAGTATACTATTTAAACATTGACACACCTCGACACGAACAAAAACAAACAAAAATAATGATACTTCGAGAAGATAGCATTATAGCCCAAGACATAGTATTACAAAAACAACAATCCACTTTCTGGTACAAAACACTGGACTGGATCCAAAAAATCGTGTTAGGCCTAGACTGCGTCTACAACTAAACTCCAGCAAAAATATAAGTGATTACAAAAGTTATCTAAAAATTCTTATTCTCCTAGACAACCAAAAAAAAAGGCTGTTTCATACCAGTCTTTTTGATCTAAAAAAACTACCTTTTATTCTCTTCTGTGTCTTCCAAAAACAATATGTATATCAAATCTTCTTCATTCTTCCCTGCCAAAATACGGACAGACAAATTGATAACCTTAGTACCGCCGGTACTCATCGACCAAACAAACTCCCTCCGATCACATTTTGTAGACAGCACTTTAAAATCTTTTTTCAACTGTTTTTTAGAAATCTTCAAATTTGTTGTTAATAAAGTGGCTGGTTTAGAAAAAGAAAAATCAATTTTTGCCGCAGGGTTACCTCCAAGAATCACAAAATTATTATCAACTATCAGTACGCCAATTGGTACCTCTTGAACAATTTTTTCATGCATTGTACTTGAAAGTTCACTATTCTGCGTCTGCCTAAACAGCAAAACATGAGCAGAAGAAGAAGAAAATACAGTAAAAATAAAAAGTAAAGAATAAAGAACGGCGTACATCATTACTACCAGAGAAGGCTGATAAAGAAGACTCGTGTCTTTATAGTAAAGTAATGAATATTCTTGTAAAAGACCACTTGCACTAAGGCCATACATAAAAACCAGCCCCCACACAGCCAGAACAACCAGTGCAAGGGCATACTTATACCCATAGAGCTGTGAAATAATAATAATTAGGATGACATAGAGAATAATAAAAGGACTCTGAAACATGCCTGTGGACCATACTAATATTGTGGTCAAAATAGCGAGTGTATAAAAAATAAAAAGAGAAATTTTTGGTGCACCATCTTTAGAAAACAACAAAGCCAAATAGCTAAATGCCAAAACACCGGCCATTACCAATAAAATGTATTGAGCTAATAAAGTATCAATTTGAAAAGCACTTTGCAAAAAAAATAACAAACCAAAAAATACCAAAAACACACCAATCCCAAACCAGTGAATTATTTTGATCTTCGTCCTTATGTAGCGATCCTCTAGTGTGCTAAGCATAAGAGAAATAAATAACAAGTAACACTTTAAACTGATAGTAAGTTATACTTATTTTTCATCTAGGATAAACTAAGAAATATACTTATATTTGTCAGCAATTGTGTATCAAAGCAAGTTTTTTCTGCCCACCGAAGTGGTGGGGCGACTAAAATATAAGTATATTTCTAGGGCGTAAAAGGAAAACTTGAGTATAAGTTCATTTATTATTTAATAATATCATTAAAATCTTTAAAAATCAACACATTCACCATATTCTGGAACAAACGTTTTCAGCCCCAAATTATCACGAAGTTTATGGGCTAGGACAGTGGCAGAATTAGGTTCGCCATGAACACAATATACTTTTTGAGGAATTTTTTTAGCGCCACCAATCCAGCTAATTATCTTCTTCTGATCACCATGAGCAGACAATGCCCCAATGGCTTTGATCGTGCAATGCACCTCGATATCTTGTCTCATTACTTTTACTTGTTTTGTTCCTTCATACAGCTTTCTCCCAAGTGTGCCTTTAGCCTGATAGCCAACAATAATTAATGTAGAATTAGGATCAGAAAGATAACGAAGCAGGTGATGCAAAATTCTTCCACCATTCATCATCCCAGCACCAGCAATTACCATTTTTGGCCCTGCGATGCTATTGATCTGCTTTGACTCTTCGACGGTATGCGTAATGGTAAGTTGTGGAAAATCAAAAAAATCATCACCTTTCATATACTTTTTGGTTGCTTCGACGTCATAATATTCTGGATACTTTTTATAAGTCGGTAAAGCATCAATAGCCATTGGGCTATCGAGAAAAATCGGAAACTTCGGTAAAGTCTTATCTTCTGCGATCATCTCGTTCAAATCATACAAAAATTCTTGAGTCCTCTCCAATGAAAAAGCAGGCACCATAATAGTACCGCCACGCACATAAGCCTCTTTGAGTAAACGTAAGATAATATCTTTCCTTTCTTCGGATGTTTCATGAATTCTATCCCCATAAGTAGACTCGCAAATGAGTAAATCTACCTCTCCCAACTGTTCAGTCTCCCGTAAAATAGGCACATTTATGTTGCCAATGTCTCCAGAAAATGCTATCACCTTCCCCTCACAACTAAGTTCAATAAAAGATGCTCCAAAAATATGACCAGCATCTTTAAAGACTGCGCTAACGCCATCGCCTAGGTCAATTTTCTTTCCATAATCCAAACCATGGCATTTCTCTCCTGCCAAAAGTACATCTTTTTCAGAATACAAAATAGGCGCCTGATATTTGCGATTGTTATAAACCATAATACGTTGAGCGTCCGCCCAAACTATTTGGGCTAGCTCACAAGTTGCTTTTGTGGCGTAAATCTTCCCCTTGAACCCCTCCCGAACCAACTTAGGTATTCTCCCAGTATGATCCAGATGGGCATGGCTAACCAAAACTACATCAATACTCTTTGGATCAAATAGAAAATCCTCATGATTCTTACCCTCATTGTAGTCGCCACCCTGAAACATTCCACAATCAAATAAAATTTTCTTACTGCCAGTCTCTATAAGATGACAAGACCCAGTAACTTCGTGAGCTGCCCCCAAAAAAGTTATTTTCATAAAAAATTTTTAATATTAATATTAATATCTATTATAACAAAAAACCTTCCATTAGCCAATTCTCCTCAAAAAGCAACACTCAAAAAGCAAATATGTACAAAAATATCCAATTTTGTTATAATATTGTCAAATACATATGCGTAGAAATATTGACAACATAGAAATAAAAGAACCGCCCCTAGAGGAAATAAAGAAGAAAAAATCATGTCTCAAGCGTAGCTGCACATCCAGTCTTGGTTGTTTGTTTATTGTTTTGATATTATTTCTTCTTTTGGTTCAGTTTGCTGTCAAACCAAAAGTAAAAAAAGTAAAACATGTACCAGATGATTTTCCAACAGAAATACCGATCTATGATAAAGATTCCATAAAATCCATCAATTTTTTGTCTGGCGTACAGCGCGGTAAAAGCTTGGAAATTCTAGGATATATCCCAAAATTTATCCTGTCACCCATTGTCGTGGCTCTTGATTTGGATATACCTGGTCAAGAAAATTTAGTTCATCAAACTACATGGCAAGAATTCTATACTTTGATGAAAAGCCCGGTATCAGACCATAGAGATATTGTCACCGTAGAATGGCAAGAAATCCAGGCCGAACCAGATTTTGTGGCAGATTATTACCAAACAGAATTAAAAAAAGGAAAATTTGAAATAAACTCTTGGCGTAAAACAAACAACATCACAACTTTCTCTTTTATATCAAAAGAAATTGACGGAGCAATATATATAGAAGACAACCCAAAAGAACGGGGCACAGATTCTGTCACACTTACTGTGTACTATCCTGCAAATATTGAGAAAAAATAATTCACAAAAAATATTTTCCAACTTGCCAATTCGATTTATCAAAAAAAATTAAACGAGTCAAAATATGGCTATTAAAATTATCAAACAGGGTGACCTACAATGGGTCGATATCGACCAAATAAATGATGAGGAGCTTGCTTTTTTGAAAGAAAACTACAACTTTCACCATCTTGATCTAGAAGATATCCAGAGTGAAAGCCAAACGCCAAAAATAGACGTCTATAAAAACTATTTATTTTTAGTTTTTCATTTTCCTCACTGGCAACATCTCACCAGAACTATTATTCCACACGAAGTAGATATCTTTTTGGGAAATAATTTTCTCATCACCATCCAGCACGGCAAAAATAAAGACATGAAAAATTTTTTCTACCGTTGCATGAGAAACAAAAAAACCAAAAAAGAATGGATGAATCAAAATTCTGGATTTTTACTTTATAAAATACTAGAATCATTATTCCACAATACCAGAGGCATCCTAAACAATATGGGGCGCCAAATATCAAAAACTGAAGATGAAATTTTTGCTGGTGGTCAAGATACCAAAATCATCAAAGAACTAGCTGTTGACAGAAGAAATATACTTGGATTTAGAAGGATTATTGATCCAGAGAGGTATCTTGTAGCCAACTTATCACACATCAGAAAATTGTTTCTAGATGAAAACCTTAGTCTCTATTTTGATGACATTGCAGACTATTTAAATAAATTGTGGGCAATCTTAGACACCTACAAAGATAGTATTGACGGACTTCATGTAACAGTAGAATCTCTCATCAACCAAAAAACAAACAAAGTCATCAGTGTTTTGACAGTCATTTCAGTTTCTCTTCTTCCTCTCACACTACTCTCTGGCATATACGGAATGAATATTGACAAACTGCCATTCGCCCATAATCCTTTTTTGGTATGGATGATGTTCCTAGGATTGGCGGCTTTCATTACCATCCTGATCCTGATTATGAAAAAGAAAAAGTGGCTATAAAAGAACACTAAAACATATAAATAAAAAAATAAACTCAATTACCCCTGACCAAATCGGCTTTGACCATTACGAAGCAATAAAGATGATGATCTGATTATCTTGTGCGTTACATAACAACAAACATGTTACGTGCCACATGATATGTGTTACATGAAATTAAATGATCAAAGAAATATTTTCTAATAAAACAAAATCAATCACTGGTGCCGCCATCATTCTTGGGGCGGCATCTTTTTTGAGTCGCCTAATTGGCATTGTCCGTGATCGTATTTTTGTCCATCAGTTTGGAGCTGGTGATGTTCTTGATGCCTACTACGCCGCCTTTCGCATTCCAGATTTGGTATACAATCTACTTATTGTTGGTGCTCTATCAGCTGGTTTCATCCCTATTTTCATGGATCTATTGATAAAAGATAAAGAACAAGCATGGCGGGTAACCAATAGCATCTTAAATATTCTATCTGTGTTGTCATTATTTTTTTGTTCGATATTATTTGTCTTCACCCCACAGATCATGAGTTGGATAGTGCCAGGTTTTTCTGGAGAAAAAATGCTAACCACTATTCTACTGACCCGCATTATGTTTATAAGTCCGATCATACTTGGAGTAAGCAGTGTGATCAGTGGCGTACTACAATCCTTCAAATCATTTTTCATCTACAGCCTAACTCCGATCATGTACAATACTGGCATTATCATTGGGGCTGTTTTTTTCGTTCCAATATTCGGCGTGCCTGGCTTGGCTTACGGAGTTGTGCTTGGAACCTTGCTTCATATTCTGATCCAAATTCCTACTTTGTACAAACACGGATTCAAATACCAGCCATTGTTTGAATACAAAAATATTTTTGTAAAAAAAATTGGCAAATTAATGATCCCCCGTACCTTAGGTATGGCGACTGGTCAATTTAATCTCCTAGCTATTACTGTTATAGCTTCTACTCTCGGAGCAGGAAGCATTGCAATTTTTAATCTAGCCAACAATCTACAGTACTTCCCTATCGGCATTATCGGCATTTCTTTTGCTGTTGCCGCCTTTCCAACTCTGTCACAATTGGTCAGCAAAGGGTGCACAGATGAAATGGTCGTTCACCTTTCCAAAACTATCAGACAAATATTATTCTTCATCATCCCATTCACTATTTCATTTATCCTACTGCGAGCACAGATAGTCAGGATAATACTTGGAACTGGTGAATTTGGATGGAAAGCCACCATCCTTACAGCCGACGCCCTGGCTCTTTTTGCCATTTCACTTTTTGCACAATGTATTATTCCCCTCTTGGCGAGAGGCTTCTATGCGTTGAAAGACACTTGGACACCTTTTCTAATTGGTCTGGTAGGGGCTCTACTTAATATTATTTTAGCAATTTATTTCAAAGAATTTCTAGGCGTGCTTGGTCTTGCACTTGCCTTCTCTATTGCCATGATAGTTCAGATGGCTTTACTCTGGATTGCTCTTCGTCACAAAGTTGGCTCTCTCCAAGAATCCAAAGTCATTTTTTCACTATTCAAAATATCCATTGCTGGCCTAATTATGGCCATTGCCATCCAATTTTCCAAAGCCCCTATTGCCAATTTAGTAGATATGGAAAAATTTTGGGGTATCTTGATTCAAGGGGTTGTTTCTGGTACGATAGGATTCTTAATCTATGTCTTAGTCTGTTACTGGCTTAAGTTGGAAGAAATCTTAATTTTTAAAGACAGTTTGCAGAAAAAATGGCTAAAGCTCACTTCCTACCAAGGAGAAATAAGAGATATAGAATAACAAATTGCCGACAAAACTAGGATAACAAAATTATGAACCTTTGCTTCCTTTAAAACCTTTGTTACATCCAGAACCTTTCCACTATGAATAACATTCGCAACTTCTGCATCATTGCTCATATTGACCATGGCAAATCCACTCTAGCGGATCGTTTTTTGGAATTAACTGGAACAATAGAAAAAAGAAAAATGTCAAAACAAGTCCTTGATACCATGGAACTAGAGCAAGAGCGAGGTATTACTATCAAATTACAGCCTGTCAGGATGAATTATAAAAATCATATTTTGAACTTGATTGATACACCTGGGCACGTGGACTTTACTTACGAAGTTTCTCGCTCACTCGCTGCTGTTGAAGGGGCTATTTTACTTGTCGATGCCAGCCAAGGTGTTCAAGCACAGACCATTGCCAATCTCTATCTTGCCCTTGACCAAGATTTGACTATCATCCCAGTACTCAATAAGATTGACTTACCAAATGCTGATGTAGAAAAATCTAGTGCAGAAATCATCCATTTGCTTGGCTGTAAAAAAGAAGACATCCTCACCTGTTCTGGCAAAACTGGTGAAGGTGTAGAAAATGTACTCCAAGCTGTAATGGATCATGTTCCCTCACCAGTAGACACCTCTACCAATCCCACCAGAGCTCTAATATTTGATTCTTTTTATGATGACTACCGCGGTGTGGTAGCGGCAGTCAGAGTGATTGATGGTTCATTGACAAAAAGAGAAAAGGCTAAATTCATGAGTACCAAGGCAGAAGCCGAAATTCTCGACATTGGCCACTACGCTCCACAAATGGTCTCCGACAACATGCTTGCCAATGGCCAAATTGGCTTTGTCGTAACAGGGCTAAAAGAACTTGGCGATGTTCGAGTTGGTGACACCATTACTTTAAACAAAAATTCAGCTTCAACGCCATTGCCAGGATATAAAGAAGTCAAACCGATGGTTTATGCCGGTATCTTTCCCCAAGAAGGCGACGATTACTCGGCTCTTCGTGAAGCAGTGGACAAATTAAAACTGAGTGACTCTGCCCTCTTCTACGAGCCAGAACATTCTCAAGCTCTTGGTTTTGGATTCCGCTGTGGTTTTTTGGGTATGCTTCACTTAGAAATTTTTCAAGAAAGATTGAAACGCGAATTTGGATTGTATATCATTGCTACTGTCCCCAGTGTTGCTTATCATATTTATCAAACTAATGGTGAAAAACTAATAGTAAAAAGCCCTCAAGATCTCCCAGAGGTACAACAAACTGAACGAGCTGAAGAACCATGGATGGAAGTAGATATCATTACTCCAGAAAATTATATCGGCAATATCATGGGTCTAATATCTGAACGTAAAGGAATCTATCAAAATACAGAATATCTAAGCACAGGATCAGGCCATAGAGCGATTATTCATTATCAGATTCCACTGGCTTCACTCATCACTGACTTTTATGATAAATTAAAAACTGTAACAAGTGGCTATGGCTCCATGAACTACGAATTCAAAGAGTATAGGAAAACTGATGTTGTTAAGTTAGATATTCTCATTGCTGAGGAACAAGTCGAGGCTCTCTCCACCCTAGTCTGGCGAGACGAAGCTTTTCGAGTTGGTAAAAAGATAGTTGAATCTTTGAAAGACACTTTGCCAAAACAACAGTTTGTTGTCAAAATTCAAGCGATCATTGGTGGAAAAGTGATTGCAAGTGACAGGATCTCAGCACTCAGGAAAGATGTCACAGCCAAACTCTATGGTGGCGACGTCACTAGAAAAAGAAAACTTCTTGAAAAACAAAAAAAAGGAAAGAAAAAAATGATGAGTATGGGGAAAGGAAAAGTAAACATCCCTACTGAAGCTTATTTGGCAGTACTAAAAAGATAAAAAACTAATAACTAAAACCTAAAATAACTTAAGCCTATGAAACATCACCGCCACAAAACACTCTGGATAATAATCAGCACCATCGCCATCATGTCCATGGTTTTCTTCCTGATTGCCCCAGCTTTTTTATAAAACTAAATAAAGTTTATGTCTAAAATTGCCATAGACATTGTCATAGCCATCTGTGTCTTCATTGTTGCCACCCAACTCAAACCAATAAACTTGGAGCGAATTTATAGTATCGGCCTAGTATTTGTTGTGCTATCAATCTTCCTAGCCGATTCGTACTTGGATTTCAAAAAAAAAAGACATATAGTTACTAATACAGAAATATGCAAAAAAAATGGCAGGTCTTGTCAGACCCCCCACAATCATTTTACGAAGAACATCCTGAGCTCCCAAAGATAGTTGCTAATTTGTTGTACAATCGCGGGATCGAAACTCAAGAAAAAATAGATGAATTTCTCAATCCAGACTATTCCACAGATATTCACGATCCCATGCTCTTCAATGATATGGAGAAAGCTGTAAACCGAATTATGTCAGCCATTGAAAAGGAAGAGAGAATAATCGTCCATGGTGATTATGATGCAGATGGAGTTTCTGGAGCCGTAATTATCACTTCATTTTTTAGAGCCATGGGTCACAAAAATTATGACGTCTTCCTCCCTCACCGCGAAACAGATGGTTATGGTCTGAACAAAAATACTGTGCGACTACTTAAGGACGAAGGAGCCAATGTAATTATTACTTGTGATTGCGGTGTCAGCAATGTGGAGGAGACTGCCCTTGCCAATGAATTTGGAATGGATGTTATCATAACTGATCATCACTCTATTCCAGCAATACTGCCAAAAGCCTTGGCGATCATTCACCCCAAAATAGATGGAGAAAAGTACCCAGACAAAAATCTAGCTGGTGGAGCCGTGGCTTTCAAATTAGTCCAAGGGTTATTGACCAAACACCAGGAAACTAACGAGCTACTGCCAAATGACATGAAACACGATGGATTTGAAAAATGGCTTCTAGATATGGTAGCGATTGCTAGCGTCGCTGACATGGTTCCCCTTCTTGGAGAATCTAGGACTCTTACAAAATATGGTCTCTTGGTACTAAACAAAACAAAACGCATTGGTCTCCAAAAACTACTGCTCGAAGCTAGGCTTCTAGGAGAAAATGGCGAAACAAAAAAAGAACTTGATGCCGACACTATTGGTTTTCAAATTGCTCCCCGCATCAATGCTGCCGGTAGAATCAATCATGCCAATATCGCCTACCAACTACTGTCAACTAACGATCCAATAGAAGCAACTGATTTGGCTTTAGAATTAAATAAAAATAACAACAACCGCAAAAAAATTACAGAAAACTGTGTAAAAGAAGCTGACGCGCAGGCTGGGCAACAAGAAGGTAAACCTGTCTTATTTGTATTTCAAGAAAACTGGCCGGCAGGTGTAATCGGTCTAATCGCCGGAAAAATCAAAGAATCTTACCAAAAACCAACAATTGCCATGACCATGAATGGCACCGATCTCGTAGGGTCTGGTCGAAGTGTTGAGGGCTTCAACATGATTGAGAGTTTACAAGAACTACCAGAATACTTTACCAAATTTGGCGGACACCCTATGGCTTGTGGATTTAGTCTGGTAAATCCAGAAGTATTAGAAGATTTCCAAACAGCGTTGATCAAAAAATTTGAAGAAAAAACAAAAAACATTGACCTGTTGCCAACGATTGATGTTGATGCTGAAGTCAATATGGATAATGTGAATTGGGAACTATTTGACTTGCTCCAAAAATTTGAGCCCTTTGGTCAAGCCAACCCCAAACCAAAATACATAGCCAAAGGACTGACAGTCGTCAAAGTTGACTCGATTGGTCAAGACGGCCGACATTTAAAAATGGTCGTCAAGCACCGCAGCAATAAAACAAAAAAATTGATCGGCTGGCAACTGTGCAGTGATAATAAAGAAAAGACCAACTGGTGCAAAGTTCTATCAGAAGGTAGCAAAATAGACATTGTCTTTGAGATCGGAGTAAATGAATGGAATGGTAACAGAGAGTTGCAGTTGACGATTGTAGATTTGAAAAAAAGTAAATAATTTTTGTTCATGATTCATAAAAAGTATATGAAACTAACTATCTACACTGACGGAGGATCCCGTGGCAATCCAGGGCCCTCTGCCACCGGTATTGTCATCAAAAATGAAGCAAAACAAGTTGTAGCCAATTACGGTGAATACCTTGGTCGACAAACCAACAACTTTACTGAATACTACGCCGCTATATCAGGATTAAAAAAAGCTAAAGAGCTTGGTGCTACAGAAGTAGAGCTAATAGTGGATAGCAAATTAGTCTGTGAACAGCTGAATAGAAGATGGAAAGTGAAAGAACCGACTATCCAAAAACTTTTTGTCCAAGCTTGGAATGTCATGCAACAATTTAAAACAATCAAAATCAGACACACTTTGCGAGCAGGAAATAAAGAAGCTGATGCCGAAGTAAATAAAGTTTTGGATAGTTTATAGACGTATTTTCATTCTGAATGCGACGAAGGATCTTTCTTATAAAGAATGTCTTCATTGCTAAAGGTTCTTCGTTGTGCTCAGAATGACATTTTTTCTTACCAAAGTAAATATCCAGTATATATTTACGATAATAGGCTTACAAAAAAGTTTTCCACAGACAAAAATATTGGAAATATATAATATGTACGCTATAATGTACATATTATAATCTTAAAAATTTCCATATGTCATACACATACACCATATCACAAAAAAATTCTCCATTAAACAAACTATTTTACAACGGATTGTCTATCAGTAATGCACTAAGTGGCACGCTTGTAGGAGAAGAAAACAAAGCTAAAGAATATGGCGTGTACGACTACAAGATGTATGTGAAGAACCACACAGAGTACGAAATTTATCGTAAAATTACAGACAAAATTAGCGTTCTATACCAGATTTACCAAGAAGCAAAGGATTCTGCAGACTACAAGGATACAATAAAAGAACATTTAGAAAATCTCAAAGCTATCTCTGGCATAAAGCAGTTCATCTCTCAAAATAACATCTCGACCCGCTCGAGCCACGAATTTTGCCTACGGCTCTCCCAGCTATTCGCTATCCAACCATTCATTCCCTTGCTAAATTCTTATGAAATCAAAGATCCAAAAAAAATAGACAAATCAAAAATTACTGATTCACTTACTTCTTTTGCAATGTTGGTCAACAGACATCTTAGTTTTGGCCCCAAAGATGAAGAAAATAAAATGCCATCTTCATGGCAAGACCTCATAGAAAAAGGTATGATTGCTTTAGCCGGAAACCTCCAAACAGACGTTTTACCTGTAGTAGAAAATTATTGTAGTCTAACCTCAAAAAATTTATTTAAATACCAGCTCGCACGGAATAAATTAGAAATATGTGATACAATATATAAAGTATCAATAGACGAAAAAATTAGTATACCAGTCTACGCAAGTACCCTCACCACATTGACAGCCGAGAAAAGTATTTTACTTATACCTAACAAAAACTACATCTCCAAAAATTTACTCCTTTTAATCAATGCTATTCTCAGTAAAAATTCAAACATACATATAGATAATAAAAAAATCAACTTTCCAAAACAAAATGTCATTGTGCTAAGAATATCTGAGAACGAATGCCAAAATATGGAATATTCCAAAAATATCTTGGGCAACTCCAAAGAATCAAATATCTTAAGATGCTCCACAGAAAATTAATCACAAAAATATGCGGATAAAAAAGGGGGCTAACATAAAGTCAATCGAAGATATTGATAGACCGAGAGAAAAATTAATAAAATACGGCCCGTCCAAGCTATCTGATGCTGAGCTACTCGCAATCCTCCTTGGCTCAGGACAAAAGGGAGAAAATGTCATCTATATGGCAGAGAGACTATTGAAAAAAATCGGTAAAGAAAAAATTACCAAATCCAACCCCAAAGAATTACAAAAAAATAAAGGTATTGGTCCAGCCAAGGCCTGCGAAATCGTGGCTTGCTTCGAACTAGGAAAAAGATTACTAAAAGGTAAGAAAAGTGCTATCTACCTCACCCCTCATGATGTCTGGAGCCAGATGAAAGATATTAGGAATAGTAAAAAAGAGCATATGGTAATCTTCTATCTAAACAGTAGAAACCAAGAAATTGAACGTAATGTGATTTCAATTGGTACAGTAAACCACAGCATTGTCCATCCAAGAGAAGTATTTGAGCCAGCTGTAAAGCATATCGCTGCCCACATTATCCTCTCTCACAATCACCCCGCAGGAGATCCAGAACCATCTGAGGAAGATATATTGCTCACAGCCAGGATAGTTAAGGCTGGGAAATTGATGGGTATTGAAATCACCGACCACGTCATCGTTACCAAAAATGAATATACCAGTATGAAAGAAAAAGAGCTAATGTAAATTATATGATCAAAAAAATAACCATTTCTATCACAGAAGCTCGAAAGAGGATATTTGAAATATCCGAAGAAATCACGAATAAAAAAATCGTCTATATTCTTACCGAACACGGTAGACCAAAAATAGCTTTGTCTTCCATAGAAGATTTTGAACTATGGGAAGAATTGCTCCAAGAAAACAACCCAAAAAAAGAACTAATAAAAAATAAAGAAAGAAAGACGATCTACAATACTCTCGAAAATATCCTCAACCAACACGGTCTAATGGTGGCAGACAAACCAAAAAAAGGATACCAAGCCAAAAGTAAAAAAAATAAAAAAAGTAAACTGCCGTCAGTTTACTCACGCAATGTTATTTTATAAAAATATTACTCTACCCACCCATTCTTTGTATGAAAACGATAGGCAAAAACTAAAAATAATGGGAAGGAAAACCAAAAAGCCAAGGCACCAAAGCTAGTGAACAAAAACAAACTAACAAGACTAAGCTTGCCCTTTATTGTAGCTGGTGCAAAATACAAAAAACTAGAAAACATAAAGCCGATAATAGAAGTGCGATAAATTAATGACTGCAAAAAATGCAACGGCCTGACACGTGAAGAGAAATTTTTTAAGTTACTAAAAGAGAATAAAACATGAAACAAAATTACCAAACCAACAAAGACCCAAGTGCGGATACTGGCATGGGCAATCATCCAATCTTGCAGAGGCTTATAAGATATGGGAAGTAAAAAAACAATCACGAAGCTAATATAGACCGAGATAATGTCAATAAATAATTTTGTCTTCCTGACAAAGACGAGATGAATGACAAGTAAACTGGTAAATAAAGCAAGTACAAAGGCATCGACTGATGGAAAAAGTGAGACTAGATAGTCCATAGATCAATTCTATCAAAAAAAATAAGAGCTGTATTAATTATAGCTCTTTTTCTAAATCCTGTAAAAGTTTTTTGGCAGTCCTGCTGAGCTTGTTTGGCACATCAACAATCACATTGACATATTGCTCTCCCCTACCACTACGCTGTAGTTTTGGCACCCCAAGACCCTTCAGACGGAATTGCTGATGAGATTGTGTACCAGGTGGAATAACTAATTTCTTTTTGCCATCGAGTGTGTCAATTTCGATTTTACTTCCCAAGGACGCTTCTGTAAAATTGATATGGACTTCTGAATAAATATCAAAATTGCGACGCTCAAATCCTTTTTCACCTCTGGTATGTACACGAATATACAAATCACCAGTTTGTCCGCCGAGACCGACTGATTCTCCTTTACCAGAAAGCTTGATAACCCCACCATGATCAATACCTGCTGGAATTTTGATTTTATACTCAGACTGACTTCTGGTTACTCCATCTCCTCCACAATGTTGACACATTTTACTAGCTTTCTTTCCAGCACCACCGCAGTCTGGACAGGTTGTGGCAGTCTGCATAGCCCCAAGAATAGTCTGTTGAACAACACGCACTTGACCAGCCCCATGGCATTTATTACACTCTTGTACCTCTGCCCCAGGCTCTGCTCCAGAACCATTACAGATACTACAATCATTGTGTTTAGTCAAATTGACTTCTCGCTCCACACCGAAGATAGCTTCCCGAAATGTAAGTTCAATATCGACCTGAATATCATTACCGTGCTGTCTACGTCGGCCACCAGATCTGCGACCACCACTGAAACCGAAGAGATCACCAAAGATGTCGCCAAGGTCAACTCCGCCAAAATCAAAATTAACATTTCCGCCTCCCCCGCCTCTGGCTGCCCTCATAAAATCTTCCCAACCTGCCCCGCCACCAAATCCACCTTGCTCGGCAAAATCAGCACCATATTGATCATACTGTTGGTGCTTCTTCTCATCACCTAGGACTTGGTAAGCTTCGTTCACTTCTTTAAATTTTGCCTCATCACCACCCTGTTTATCAGGATGATGCTTGTGGGCTAATTTACGGAAAGCTTTTTTTATTTCATCTGGTGTTGCTCCTTTTTCAACACCGAGAATTTTGTAGTAGTCTTTACTCATAAATATTCATAAAACACATAAAACATAACATAAAACAAATCTTAATGTAAGATACAACAAAAAAAATACTATATGTTACATGTTCTATATCATTTAACAGGAAAACCATAAACCGTCTCTGGCTCGTCAGATTCCTTTATTGAACCAAATTTTTGTTCATATTTCGACAAGTTGTCTTGCATCGCACTAATCATACGTTTCATGTGCCCAGGACTCATAATCACACGATTATTCAGCATTCCTTGTGGCGGAAATACACTCATAAAATCAACCACAAACTCTTCCTTCGTATGATTAATCCGTGCAACATTGGCATATCTCCCTTCAAGAATTTCATCCTTTGCCTTTACCTGAATCTGTTTATTTTGTTCTGACATAATATAAAATTATTAGTTACTACTTTCCAAATTAGCCGAATTAAATACTACCCCAAAAGTTTTGGAAAAAATCACAACAGAATGATAACCAACAATATTTACACCTCCTGGCACAAGATAATTCTGATTTCCTTTATTTCCTTTTAATTCTCTCAATTCTACATAATCACCTAAATGCCCAGTTTTTTCAACATCGTTGAGCTTCGATAAAACAACGTGAAGATCGGGTCCATTCAAAATATTCAGATTCTCCAGCCGAACAACGACTTCACTTTCCTTCAAATGAATAACACGTACGTCTCCAGTTCCTTCATAAGCAACAGTCTTAAGCTTCCCGCTAGCTAGAACCTTCAGTGCTTCAGATTCCAATTCTTTTTCGTCTACACTTTTGTCTTCCGTCTTAGTCATCTCTTCTATAAACTTATTCATTGTTTCTTCATCAATGATTTGTTCATTAAGATTAGAACCATTGTCCATACTTGCTTTGAGCTCAGCTATTTTTTTCTTCAAATCAGAGACATTTGTATCCTGAAGTTTCTCACCAGCTTTTTGCAAACCTTCGCCTGCTTTTTCAAGAACAAAATTAAGTGCTGATTCTACTTTTGGGTCAAGTTGATTATCAACTTTTTTTTCAACAAACAATGGGGAGAGCAACCACCAGGTCAATGCTAAAATGGCCACAATAAAAATAATCTTAATCAACTTGAACATATTATTATATTCATTAATTATTTAAATCATAATTCTCCCCATCTGTCTTCTGTAAGTGAGGACAGAACAAAAATTATTTTTTGGTCCAAACTACACTCCCACCGTCCGTTGTCTGTAAATTGATACTATCGCCTGTTACTTCTGGCATTTTGTAGCGAACATTCAAAGTGGCGTTGTCAAAAGTCTGAAGAAATAACATATCATCCAGAATATACCAGATCCCGCTAGCACCATAACCCTCTACTCCATCAATATGAAACATACCATTACCATTATCACCTGAAGACGAATCAAAACTAATCACTTGACCCAAATCAGGGGCAGCCCACATGCCAGAATATTCTACAGGTGAAGTAGCATTGGCAAGCATATCTTCGATAACTTCTGGACCAGACACCACAACATTGTTGTTGTCTGACGTGGTCACTTCAATGATTCCATCTGGAGATGGAGGAATGTCTTTGTTGACTCTGACACAACCACCACCAATTACCAAAATTAACGCTAGACTTCCCAAGAAAAAATACCCAATTCTTTTTCTTTTCTTCATATATTTTTATATATGGCCTGTCGGCAAATTATTATAACGCCAACAAGTCTTAATGGATAAAAAAATTATTCTATGACTCTCCAGGTATAAACGTTCAAACCATTCTCTAACATAATGTAACCACCCGTCTCTCCCTGGTTTACTGTATAACTTCTATTCAATTCTTCACCACTATTTGAGGTAAATGTGAGCGTGTTCATCTTGTTGGTCTCTAAAAAGTTCCACTTTCCATTATCCAACGGCTTATCATGCAAAAAAGTGGTATAAGACCCGTCTTCGTACAAACTGATTTTTTCAAAATCCACACCTTCCACTTTCCAATCACCAATAAAATATTGAGTGTCAAGATTTGTCAATGATTTATCAAATATTATGGAGTCCAATACCCAGCCGCATTCTTCTTTAACACAACGCACTGTAAACAAATGCCCTTGCCCATTACTCATCAAGTATGTAGAAATTATATTTCCAACAACAAATTCATCTTTTACAAACAATCGATAACCATCATCTGGAGAAAAAGTATCATAAGGATCTGTCATCCATTGATCATCTTCCAACGAAGTTATGCCTATTGACGCAACATCAACACCATCTTCCACACGACGCAAGACTAATGCATCTTTAAAATCAGCTGATTGTTTTTCAAGTATGTAAGCCTCGGGATATGTAAAACTAAGAATATATTCCTTGCTTGTGTAAGTTTTTGTTTTAGTAACAGCCACTGCTCCCTTTCCTTCAACTGGTTGAGCATTTTCATTTACTCCTTCCACAATCACTTCTGGCATTGCCACTTGCTCTTTTTTTGTTTCTTGGGTAAATGGCACAATTGAACACCCAGACACAACAAGCATAGCTATCCCCAATACTCCTTCAAAAAAAAAATTTATTCATACTTTATTATTATAAACAAACCCCCTCTTGTAAAAGAGGAGGATTGTATTATACACTATTTTTCTGCTTCCTGCTCTCCTTCATCCACAACCTCCCCTTCCATTGTTTCGTCCTTTTTACCGTCAGAAGATTCTTCTTGGGCGGGCTTTTCTTCACTACTAGCCTTAGTAGCTGATTCTTCTTGCTGGTACATCTTCATACCAACAGCTTGTCCAGCTTTGGACAGAGCTTCTGAAGCAATCTTAATTGCTTCGGCATCTTCACCATCTTTCAATTCTTTCATTTTTGCCAAAGCATCTTCTACTGCTTTTTTCTCTTCTGGAGTAATATTAATTTTTTTCTCTTCAACATCTTTCATCATTTTTTCGGTAGTATAGACCATGGTGTCTGCGGTGTTCTTCAGATCAATCAGCTCTCGTTTCTTCTTATCTTCATCAGCATGAGTCTCGGCATCTTTTTTCATTTTTTCAATCTCTTCGTCACTTAGCCCAGAACTAGCTTCAATTCTAATACTTTGTTCTTTACCAGTACCTTTATCTTTGGCAGAAACATTGAGAATACCATTGGCATCAATATCAAACTTCACTTCAATCTGTGGTACACCTCGTGGGGCTGGTGGCACGCCATCAAGCATAAATCTACCAAGTGATTTGTTGTCATTGGCCATTTCACGTTCACCTTGAAGGACATGAATTTCTACGCTAGGCTGACTGTCAGCAGCTGTCGAAAAGACTTGGGTTTTGCTGGTTGGGATAGTAGTGTTGTGTTCAATCAGTTTGGTAGAGACACCACCAAGAGTTTCAATTCCAAATGATAATGGTGTGACATCAAGTAGTAAGATATCTTTGCCCAGATCACCTTGAAGCTGTCCGGCTTGGATAGCGGCTCCCATAGCAACTACTTCATCTGGATTCACACTGACATTGGTTTTCTTGCCAAAAAATTCTTCTACCTTCTTCTGCACCAGTGGCATGCGAGTCATTCCGCCGACCATGATAATTTCATTGATCGCTGATTTATCAATTCCAGCGTCCTTAAGCGCTTCTCGGACTGGTCCCATAGTTTTTTCTACCAAATCCATAACAATGTCTTCTAGCCTGGCACGAGAAAGCTTCATATTCAAATGCTTTGGCCCGTCACTTCCTTGGGTAATAAATGGCTCATTGATTTCTGTGTCAACCGTACTTGATAATTCAATCTTAGCTTTTTCAGCAGCGTCTTTGACACGTTGTAGTGATAGTGGATCTTTGGACAAATCAATGCCTTCTTTTTTCTTAAATTCTTCCAAAATCCATTCGATAATTACTTTGTCAAAATCATCACCACCAAGATGAGTGTCACCTTTGGTAGATAATACTTCGACAGTAGCAGAGTCACTCTCAGCATCATGGCTGATTTCTAGGACTGACACATCGAATGTTCCACCACCCAGGTCGTAAACCACAATTTTCTGTTCGCCTTTCTTATCAAATCCATAGGCAAATGCTGCAGCAGTAGGCTCGTTGATCACTCGAATGACTGTCACGCCGGCAATGGTACCTGCGTCTTTGGTGGCCTGTCTTTGAGCGTCATCAAAATAGGCTGGCACAGTGACCACTATTTCCTTGATGTCATCACCAATCTTTTCTTTAGCATCAGAAATCAGTTTCTGCAAAATCATGGCACTAATTTCTTGAGGTGTATAATTTTTGTCCCCCATGGTTACTTTCACCTTGTCATCATCTTTGACAACTTTGTAGGGAGCGTGTTCGGCCACCTGCTTGACCTCTTTGTCCTCAAAACGACGTCCAATCAAGCGCTTGATGGAGTAGAGGGTGTTGCCTGGATTGGTGACAGCTTGACGCTTGGCTAGCTGACCTACTAGGCGTTCGCCAGTCTTACTGATAGCAACCATTGATGGAGTTGTTCTGTTCCCTTCTTTGTTCTCGAGCACCTTTGGCTGCCCACCTTCGATGATGGCCATGCATGAGTTAGTTGTACCCAAGTCGATTCCGAGTATTTTTGGCATATGTGTTTGAATTATGAATAGTGAATTTATTTACTGCTTACTAGTTACTTTTTACTTCTTCTTCTTCACCTCAATTTCAATCTTCTTCCCATCTACTTTCTTCCCAGCCTTCGGGCAGGTAATTTTCAATACCCCACCATCAAACTCCGCCTTGACCTTTTCCTCATCAACTGCCACAGGTAATGGAACTTGACGAAAAAATGATCCACTGCGAACTTCTTTGCGGTAATAATTTTTTTCTTCTACTTCCCGCTCTTTATTTGTTTCACCCTGAATAGTTACTAGGCCATTCTCTACACGAACCTCCACATCTTCCGGGCGAACGCCCGCAAGCGTGGTTTCGACGACCACAGCGTCTTTGGTCTCGTAGACATCCATGGCTGGAACAAAGCCCTTGGTTGGCATATTCATGCCAGCGAGAGCAGGAAGACGATTCATCATCTCTTCCATCTCTTGAAATGGATCCCACATTTTGGGTAACATATGTTTTTTCCTTGGCGAGCCGACGATGTAAAATGTCAGTTCGCAGTTAAAAAAATAATTTTTATTTTGCTACAATAACTTTTGCCACTTGCAAAATCTTATCGCCTTTCTTGTATCCTGCTCCGATCTCTCGCACAATCACACCTTCATCACGATCATCAGACTCCTCCTCACCCAAACACTCGTGCTTGGTCGGATCAAATACTTGATCAACTGTTTCTATTTCTTCAATACCATGTTGTTTCAAAATATCAGCAAACTGTTTTTTGATATATTCAATTCCTTTTACCCAGTTTGTCCATGACTTGTCTTCACTATCTGGTATACCACTAAAAGCCTTTTTGAAATTGTCATAGATAGGAATAAATTCTTCCAAAATCTGCCACTCGCTCATTGCTGCCCATTGACTACGCTTTTCTGTAGTTTCCTTTATCAAATTAGAATAATCTGCTTGAGCACGAAGCCATTTGTCTCTATAATCAACATTTACTTCTACTTCCACCTCTTTGACTACTTCTTTCACAACTTCCTCTGAGTCCGTCGTCTGTGATCCGTCGTCTGTGGTTTCATCAAAAGAATCAACATCATTTTGTTCATCAAGTTTAGCATCTTTCTTCATATTATTTTGCACTATTAATATATTTTAATAATCCGACTGCTTTACCATAATCCATTCTCACCGGTGCTAAAACTATAAAAATAATATCTCTCACTCTTGTTCCTACCAATCCACAAGAGCTACCAAAGGGATTCTGATTGCCGATCAACACTTCAGTTTGACCATCATTAACCAAATCATAAATTTCATCCAGACGATCTTCACAATGATCAAAAATTTTGGAAATACTGACAGTGTACGAAGAGTCTCGAAACTCTGGCTGAGCAAACAAATAAGATATCCCTGTGTAATAAACCGAACTTGGGTTGAAAGCAACAATAATGGCATTGGTTAGGTGTTCAGCTGCAAATTTGGCCAGGCACTTGACTTGCTCACGTTGGTCAGTGCCCTCACTTACAGCATCTTGGACTTTTTGTTGAATTGTTTTATCGATATCAATCTCTGCCATGATATGAACCACATAGTATTGAAAACCCTGCTCAGTAGGTGTGCGTCCGGAAGAGGTGTGTGGATGAGTAAGATAACCATCATCTTCCAAAGCCCGCATTTCGTTCCTTAGTGTCGCCCCGCTGACTTGCAAACTACCTTCCTCCACCAAAAACTGCGACCCTACTGGTTCGGCTGTCTCTATATAATTCTCCACAATCAGTCGCAAAAGATGTTCTCTTCTTGAATTCAGCATATTAGCACTCTATTACTGTGAGTGATAATACCATACTTTAAAAATGGGTGTCAACCCTGCACCCTAATGTACTGGGTCATAACTTATCCACAGCGAAATTGTCAATCCACCCCCCGATAAATCAAGGCGTTCAGTCCAGTCGGAATGGCAAAATACATCAATTATAAAAAATTTTAAAAACAGCCCCACAACGTAGCTGTTTTAAAATAAACCTAAATATCTATAACCTAATCACTATTTCTCCGCAATCTTAGTATACTCCTGCACACTAGCTATCTCACTCAAAAGAACATTTTCTACATAAATACCACGAGAATAAAATATTCTCTCAAGCTCGTTTTTGAGCTCAGTCTCAACAGCATCACGTTTGGCTCCGATAATATCTTGAAAATTAAAACGACTGGCGACCATTCTTATTCTGCTTCTCACTGTTGGGCGAATAATCTTGGCAACAAAGTCTTCCCCAATTGTCTGCCAAATGGCTGGAATCTGATGGATGTCCAAACGAAGCAAAATAGTGCCCTCAACGCCAATTCTCTTACTATCTTCTGTCATGGCTGCTGTTGGGATATCTCCCATGGCTTTTTCATTTTCCGGATTGAAATTGCGTGAAATACTGTACTCTAGTGTCTGAGTGTTGAACAACTTAGCTTTTTGCCAAAATGGAATCTTGAAATGAAGTCCAGGAGTCAAAACTTTTTTCAATACTCCCCTGCCAAGATCATAGACACAAGCCACATAACCAGGTGGAACATAAATAAAAAACCCTTTAAGGACATCTTCCATTACAAATGAATACATCAATTTATCGAGTGATTGTGACATATTTTTCAATTAATTAGTCGACAGACTACAGTCAACTGATTACAAATTATAGAAGACTGTAGCCTGTTGACTCTAGTCTGTAGTTTGATGACTATAACACAAAATGATACATATGTAAACAAATACTCCGATATAATGACTAAACTAAGCATTTTCTTCATTCTTAAAAAATGGCTTCATCAACCAGTGAACAACTAGAGAAAAAGCCAATGACGTAAGGATGAAAAGTGCCTTGACCATTGGCAAAACCCACAAAAGAATGAAGACAGAAAAAGGTAACAAAAGGAAATAAAATAAATCTGCTCGCGACAATGATTTTCGATGCCCCTTAAACTCGATATAAATTTCGAGCATCAACCATATTCCAACGATGCCCGAAAGAAAAAGACCATGAGGTTCACTGAGATCAAAACCAAAAAACATTGTGTTGATTGTGCCGGGAAAATCAACAAAAGTATAGAGCGTTTTGATAATTCTCTCTCCAGTAATTCCATTGACAAAGACTTGATACAAGAGTACCAAAACAAGACCTTGGATACCAAGGTTGAGAGCCTTAGCCCATGGCTTGACCCTACGATGTTTCAATTTACGACGGATCTCCTCTTTCTGGAGAACAGGATCATAATGATAGTCCTTGGCCACTCGTTCTATTTCGCCTTCCAAACCATCATTCTTAGATTTATTACGTTCAGTAACGACAGTCAACGGCAAAAGGAGAAGACGCAAACAAATAGTCAGATAAATAATTGCCCAGCCCATATTACCGTCTGTCCAATTGTTGTACATCCAAATCAAAAAATTGAACAAAGGCTCGTAGAGAAATGTATTCCAAAACAAAATAATCATATAGCTATAGTCAGAGAGTCAAAAAGAAGAATAGTTGTTCTGAATTAAAAAACGTCTTTATTGTGCCATCCTGAACTTATTTCAGGATCTATTATACACCCTTTATCCTAGGTAAACAATATGTCAAATCTAACTCAGATCAACTTAGTAACTTAGCAAAATTAGTTAAAATCAGTTCTTCTCCCACTCCCCTGCTTTACTTATATATTCATCTTTAATACTTTCAAAAAAAACTCTAGCTTCATCACGATCATTAGCGATCGCACCATCAAGAATGGCATCTTCTATCCGCTTTTTTATTTTACCCACAGTCGGACCGGCTTTCAACCCAGTTATCTCCATAATCTCTTCTCCCCTTATCGGCGATTGAAAAGATTTCAATTTATCTCTTTCAATTACTTCGGCAATACGCTTTTCCAAAACATCATAATTCTTCAATCTCCTAGCTTTCTTATTCTGGTTACCAGTAGTAATATCTGCTCGACACAATACAAGAAGATCATCCAAATCTTCACCCACATCAATCACCATGCGACGAACAGGGCTGTCCGTCACACCTTTGTCCATAAGTGCGATAGGTTGGAGATGATAACGAACAAGCTTGGTAAGATAGTCTGTATCTTTTTTGCTAAATTTCAAACGATGACATATTTCTCTAGTCATTTTTTTTCCCAGATGTTCATGCATATCAAAAGTCCACCCTCTGTCAGCAGTAAATTTCTTCGTGTCTGGCTTGGCTATATCATGTAGGAGACCAGAAAATCTAAGTAATGGCTTGTTAGAGTTTTCAGCAATATTATCAACCACTGCAAAGGTATGCGACAAATTATCTTTATGACTGTATCCCTTGACCTCCTCCACTCCTGCCAAAGCTGTCATTTCAGGAATGAATTCATCAATAAGTTTTGTCTGATAGAGAATAACCAAACCAACCGAAGGCTTGACTGTGGCAAACAACTTCATCAATTCTTCTTGAATCCTCTCTTTAGAGACTATACCCAATCTCTTTCTATTGGTATGGATCGCTCTCAATGTATTTTCTTCAATAGCAAAATCCAATTGGGAAGCAAAACGGACGGCTCGAAGCATCCGCAAGGGATCATCAGAAAATGTTTCATTTGGATTGAGAGGTGTCCTCAAAACTTTATCTACCAAATCTTTTTGGCCACCAAAAGGATCAATTATTTTTTCTAATTTGCCATCCTTACTTACTTTTCTAGCCATGGCATTAACAGTAAAATCTCTGCGTAACAAATCATTTTCAATAGATGTAGCCGTGACCAATGGTTTGCGAGACTCTTTATCATAAATTTCTGACCTAGCACCAGCAAATTCTATTTCAAACAAAACTCTTTTTTTTATCTTTTCCAAACCTTCCACAATCACTTCTTCCAGCCCTTGTCCGCCAATTACAATTTTAGTTTTAACAACATCTTCTTCTGGAGCAAAAAAAATAAATCTAGCTGTGTCAAAATCTAGAAATTCCACCAATCGACCGTCTTCTTCACTAAAATGAGTAGAAAAATGTCTAGCAAATTCTAGACCATTGTCACCTACTACAAAGTCAATGTCTTTCTTCTTCTCAATCCCCAACAATTCATCACGCACATATCCACCAACAACATAGACGTCCGTAGACGTCTCTTCTGAAACCTGATAAATTTTCTGAAAAATTTCTTGTTTATCCATATATAAATCAATTTAAATTGTACACAGATAACTTTTTATTATTTTTGGCCAAGTGAATTGCCTCTAATAAAACGCTGAACGATGTAATTTTAATTGATCTGCCTATAACAATCGTTATCCTACCGACAAAATTGTCAAAAGTCAACCTGAGCCAAAAAATCCATCATTGCTTTTTTAGCTTTGGTTTTTTTGTGTACTATATCAAAAATCACCTGAGCAAATGGTAAATCTAATTTATGCCTACGAGCCAATTTCATTAATGACTCCGAAGAAGATATGCCTTCAATAGTCTGCCCAATTCTCTGACAAGATTTATCCGTTGAAAAGCCCTTAGCCAGACATTCACCAAATTGCCGATTGCGACTTTCTTTAGCCAAGCCCGTACCAATAAGGTCACCAAGCCCTGCCAGACCATAGGCAGTCTGGCACTTTCCCCCCATCGCCTGAATCAGATCAGAAATCTCATCCACTGAACGAACGACTAGGGCGGCCTTAGTATTGAGAGCAATGTCTAGACCATCACATATCCCCATCGCAATCGCATAAACATTTTTAAATGAACCCGCCACCTCTACTCCGATTACATCCGATGTTGGCACTAGATGAATATAACTATTCTCCATTACTCTTTTAACTAATTTAATAGCCTTTTTATTTTTGGAAGCTATATTCATAGCGGTATGATGACGATGAACCATTTGCTCTGCTACTGCTGGACCGGAAATACTAACAATATTTTTCTGCAACTTCTGGCGGACGTATCTAGACATGATCGTAGTGACTGGTTCTAAAGTGTGGGGATGGATACCTTTAGAGACATTAGCCAAAATGGCATCATGTTCAATATTACGGCTAGCAAAGGCAATGGTGTGTTTCATAGTAAAAACAGGTACAACAAAAAACACAACTTCTGAACCACAAAGTGCATCGACAATATTTTCTTCAGGAATAATTCGATAAGATAATTTTACACCTGGTAAATATTTTTTATTTTCTTGATATTTTTTGATCTGTTGCAATGGCAAGACATCCTCATTCCAACTCCACAAATGAACCCTATGGCCATTTTCAGCCAAAACTTGAGCCAAAGCAGTACCCATATTTCCAGCGCCAAGAACGGTCACTATTTTTTGTTCAGTATTGTGATTCATATATTATTTTTGACCAATAACACGCAAAGGATCAACGTGTATGGTAACCAAAGCATCCTCTCCAAATTTGTCGCATAAATTCTTTTTATATATATGTTCTATGTCATGAGCCAAAATCAGAAAAAGAATGAACAGCGTCCGCTATCATGGTGTCGCTCTTACCAAATATACCAGCACACAATTTAAAAATAGTTAAAATTATATTTACAATCATTCCGTGCCATGTCACCTTCTGAGCCTTGTATTTACGATTAGACAAATTTGTATTCATAGAATTTTATTATAAAAAGTATACAATAATAATAAAAATTCCTACAACAACCCGATAAACAACAAATGGCATAAAACTCCACTTCTGAATAATCTTCATCAGGCCTGAAATAGCAACCAAGCCACTAAGGGCAGAAGCCAAAAATCCGATACTCAAAACTACAATACTCAAATCACCAAGACCATTTTGCCACAATTCAATTATTTTCAAAAACCCCGCCAACGCAATGACAGGAACACTCATAAAAAAAGAAAATTCAGCAACTGATTTCTTATCAAGTTTGGTCAACAACCCTGCAGTCATGGTGATGCCGGACCTGCTTGTTCCCGGAATCAAAGCAACAGCTTGGGCACAACCAATAAATAATACATTTTTCCAACCTAACATTCCCAAAGACTTTTGGTTCTCAATTTTCAACCTTCGACTATATTTATCTGCAAAACCAAGCACTATTCCCCAAAATATCAAGCTTACGCCAATCACAACTGGCGAACGTAAACTAGTTTCTATCCAATCACCAAAAAGTAGGCCAACAATTCCGGCTGGAATAATCGAAAGAACAATCAACCACCCGAGCTTGCAATCTATCATTTTTGATTCATAATCTTTCATTTCTAACTCTTTTTTTCTGACAAGAAAAAACACAGCTTTTAAAATGTTCCACAACTTTTTACGAAAAAAAATAATCAAAGCCAGCAAAGTTCCCAAATGCATTACCACATCAAAGGCTAGGCCTTGATCAGCCCAACCAAAAAATTCTGGTAAAAAAATAAGATGACCAGAAGAAGATACTGGTAAAAATTCAGTAAGGCCTTGAATCACCCCAAGGAAAATTGATTGCGTAATTACCATAATTACATTTTACCAAAAAAACAAACAAAAAACCACCTCAGTAGCTACCGAGATGGTTTTAAAACAAAATTAATTACTACTTGACCTTCTCAATCAACTCTCCTACCTTATCTATATTTTCCCAAGGAAATTCATCTCTACCAAAATGGCCGTAGACAGCTGTAGCTCGATAGATTGGACGCTTCAAGTCTAATGTCCTTATAATTCCGGCTGGAGTGAGATCAAATACTTCTCGCACCGCTAATTCTAATTTTTCGTTGTCAACTTTACCAGTCCCAAAGGTATCGACTAGCACACTAACTGGTTCTGGGTAGCCAATAGCATAAGATAGCTGAACCTCACATCTGTCAGCCAAATCAGCGGCCACAATATTTTTGGCAACATAACGAGCCATATAAGCTCCAGAACGATCTTGCTTATTTGGCACTTTACCAGAAAACGCTCCTCCACCATGGCGACCCATGCCACCATAAGTATCCACAATAATCTTTCTGCCTGTCAAACCTGTATCGCCATGTGGCCCGCCAATAACAAACTTACCAGTTTCATTGATATAAAACTTGGTATTTTCATCAATAAATTCTCCACAAACTGGGATAATTACTTTATCCTTGATATCTTTCCTAAGCTGTTCCAAATCCATATCATCATGCTGAGCTGCAATCACTACTGCATCCACTCTCTTTGGTTTGTCATCTTCATATTCGATTGTGACTTGGCTTTTACCATCTGGACGAAGGTATGGCAATGTTTTATTTTTTCGTACTTCGGCCAATTTTTTGGTCAAGCCATGAGCCAACATGATTGGCAAAGGCATCAACTCTTGTGTTTCTTTACAAGCATAACCAAACATCATCCCTTGATCACCTGCACCTTGAGCTTTGTGAGGATGTCCTTCTGCTTCTTTTTCTCCCATCGCAATTTCTGGACTCTGCTCGTCAACAGCCACCATCACCCCACAACTCTTGGCATCAATTCCAAAATCGTCATCTATGTAGCCAATATCAGTAAGAACACCACGAACAATCCCAGGAATATCAACGTAAGTTTTGGTAGTAATCTCACCACCAACAACAACTAATCCTGTGGTCGTGAACACTTCACAACAGCAAGCTCCATCAGGGTCGTCTTTGAGAACAGCGTCAAGAACAGCATCAGAAATCTGGTCACAAATTTTATCTGGATGACCTTCTGTAACAGACTCTGAAGTAAAAAAATGTTTTTCCATAAAAAATAAAGCTTACGAGGCCTATTCGGCCTTCAAGGCTCACAACAGAAATCACTCAATCAAAAAATCAAGCTAGATAAACTTTGTAAGTCTGAATTTTCCAAATGAAGATAGGTATTCCGATTTGATCGGAAACGAACGTTGTTGAGTAGTAATCATGTTATCGACCTACACATGATAAGACCAGCCAACAACGAGCACCATTTTCTTTTGGATGAATAAGTAAATTAGTTATCAAAGTTAATAATTAATTCAATAAACCAATTTGTGGGCCGGGAAGGATTTGAACCTTCGAAGGCGAAGCCAGTGGATTTACAGTCCACCCCATTTGACCGCTTTGGTACCGACCCATATTGTTAAATTTATAATTTACAATTTGAAATTTTCAAACAATACCTTAATTTTTAATTGTTTAATAAAATAAACAAGTTTAAAAATTAATTTATTTAAAATTAAAAATTTCAAATTGCAAATTATCGTGGAGCCAACTCGGGGACTCGAACCCCGGACCGATGGTTTACAAAACCATTGCTCTACCAGCTGAGCTAAGTTGGCATGTCTTCGTCCCGACTTTATCGAGACTACGCCGTATGAGCCATAATCTATTAGATCACACGGCAAACTAATAACCTATTAACTAAATCTACCTAAATCAAAGATATTTTATCTTTCAGTATCTCCAGCTTCTTGTTTTCTGGATTGACCATCCTCAACTGTTGATAAACATCTTCGGCCAATTTCCGATTCCCAACCATTATACTTGCTTCAATCAATTTGTCAAGATATTTGGGGTTATCTGGTTCTAGCTCCACAGCTTGACTAATTGCTTCAAGAGCACTATCTTTTTCGTTTAATTTTAACAACAATTCGTGTATTTTTACAAAAAAATCAGGTGTATTGTCTTTGATCATTACAGCTTGCTGGTAGTACATTACAGCATCCTCCAAGCTATCTTGTTGCTCGCTAATCTCTGCCAATTTGATAAATATTGACTCATTCTCTGGGTCGAACTGAAGAAGAAATTTGTATGTCTCCTTGGCCTCATCTAGTTGTTCTTGAACAAAGTAGACATCGGCCAACCCTTTATAAGCTTCTTTATTTTTTGTGTCCCGTTTGATAATAGCAATATATATTTTTTCAGCCTCTTGCCATTCTCTCTGGGCTACTGCGTTGTTAGCCTCATTCAACAAATTCCTGACAACGTCTACCCCTAAGACACCTGCCACACCACCAAAATCTTTATTTTTTTCTTCTGCCAAAACGTCACTCTTGATCTTACCAACGTATTGTCGAAATGACAGTTGTAATTTACCCCATTTTTGAACCAATGGCAAAACACGCTTCTTCCAAACACTGTCCTTTTCTGTAGACTTTTTCTTTACTCTGCCCATGATAATTTCGTCTTTTTTCCTTTCTTCTTTTGCATCTGGGATAGTATCCACATCAAGAAGACTGAGTTGGGGAAATTTGCGTACAATAAGTATGACTAGCGACGATATAGACAGAATTATCAAAATAAATGGGATTATATCGAGCATATTTTTACTAAAGATTTTCAATTTCTTTTATAACTGCTAAAAAAGTATCCAATTTTGTGGAAGCTCCACCAACAAGCACTCCTGCCACGATATCTTGTGACAAATATGATACCACATTTTCTGCCTTTACACTACCGCCGTATAAAACAGGCGCATACGCTTCAAAATATTGTTTAACTTCATTTGTAATGAATTTAGCAATCTTAAAAACTTCATCTGGCAAACAAGCATCACCAGTCCCAATTGCCCAGACTGGTTCATAAGCAATAATTAATTCATTACCGCCAAGTTCCAAATTTTCAAATGCCTTCATCAATTGTTTTTTCAAACGATATTCTGTCTTCCCTTCTTCTCGATCTTCCTTTGTTTCGCCAATACAAAGTACTGGTGTCAAACCAGCATCAAGACAAGCTGACAATTTTTTGTGAGTATCTTCATCACTTTCTCCAAAAACATATCTACGCTCGGAGTGACCAACCAAGGCATATTTGCAACCGACGTTCTTATAAAATTCTGCAGAAGTCCCGCCAGTGTAGGCTCCTCTAGGAGTCCAGTTGACAGTCTGAGCCCCAACTTCAATAGGAGAATCTTGAACAGCCTTAATCACTTCACTACAAGACAAAGCATTTGGGAAAAAAGCCAAATTTATTTTTTCCAAATTAAAATCTTCTTGTAAAAGCTGGTTGGTTAAAATCATCGTCTCGTCAAAATCTAAATACATTTTCCAATTGGCAAAGATGTGTTTCATATTTTTAGATAAAATTTAGATATTTATATTTTATAATCTATTAAAATTCAACATCTTTGGCTTCCACATCTCCAATAATCGCCACTCTCATTTTATTCATTTTGAAAATCTGTTTAGCCACGTTCATGACATCCTCATTAGTCACTCGATCAATTTCAGCAAGTTTTTGTTCTGGAGTTTTTATTTTATCTATATACAACGCTTGTCCTACATACCAGTTGGCCTGTGTGCTAGAATCCTCCATCGACAATGTTAATCCTCCACGAATATTAGATTTTGCATCAGCCAGTTCTCTTTTGCTGGCACCTTTTTGCATAATTTTTTTCATTTCCTTTTTCATTACAGCAATAGCTTTGTTAATATTTTTCACTTCCAAACCAGCCCGCACGTAGCTATACCCTGCATCTCGAAACTGTTCTGCTCCACTGCGTACAAAATATGCCAACCCACGACGTTCACGAATCTGAATAAATAATCTGGAACTCATTGAACCACCTAAAATGTTATTCATTACAGAGGCTGCCACATTTCTTTTGTCACCATATTTGAAAGCTTGGAAACCAAGCATCATCTGAGCTTGATCAGTCTCTTTCTTAGATACAAAAATTCTATCCTTTTTTGCTTCTGGTCCAAAACAAAATGGCTTAAATTTTTTATCTCTGCCGCAGGTTGGGTGTTTGGATTTTTCAGCACCAAAATATTTATCCAAATATTTCTTAGTGTCTTCGCTTACTGCCCCAGAAACAACAATGTACATATTGCTAGAATCGTAATATTTATCTCTAAACTGAAGTACTTCTGGACGTTTGTAGCTCATGACATGTTTTTCTGTTCCTGCAATATCACGACCAAGCGGACAACCTGCAAATATCAAATCTTCAAACAAGTTATCAATATTCATCATCGGATTGTCTTTGTACATCCGGATCTCTTCAACAATTGGACCTTTTTCTCTTTCCATTTCTTTTGGATCAAATTTGGAATTAAAAAGCATGTCTGACAAAATATCAATGGATATCTCAGAGTATTTCTTATCAGTCTTTATATAATAACCAGTATACTCTTTGCCAGTAAAGGCATTGTAGTGGGCGCCAAGACGATCAATCTCCCGAGTCAAAATCAGAGTGTTTTTTCTACTTTTCGTCCCCTTGAACATCATGTGTTCAATGTAGTGTGATACTCCGGCTAATTTCTCTGGTTCATAGCGTGATCCGACAGGATACATGACAAGCACAGTTACAGACTGGGCGTCTTTTTGGGGGACGAGATAAACATTAGCTTTATTTTTTAGTTGATATTTTTCGTACATATTTTTTTATGTCATCCCAAGTGTTAGCGAGGAATTTTTCTTAATTTGAATTATACTTATATTAAATTCACTCTTCATCATTTGTTAATTTGACTCGATTACCATATTCCTTTTTCCACACTTTGCGACCGTCCCTGTTCTTTTCTTTTGGTTTATACGTACTCACAATATCACCAAATTTTTGATTCCACTCGTCTTCAGAAAGTCCCGAAGATCCCATATAAAGATTTTGTACTATACGATGGGTAAAATGAGAACCACTCTCTCCAAGGGCAGTATAATAAGCAATAGACCTGTTGCCTTTTAAATAAAAATGTTACAATGTAGTTATCTTAAAAATAAATAACTACAGATATGATAAACGTTC
>PFPK01000038.1:0-13131 GCA_002793015.1 Candidatus Magasanikbacteria bacterium CG_4_10_14_0_2_um_filter_37_12
ACATCATTTTTTTGACTTTGTCAAATTGTTGTTTTTCTGGTATCATATAGTCAAATAACTTAACAAATTTACAAAAATTGCCCATGCCATAGAGGACGGCAAAATTGTTTTAATTAAGCAAAAAAAATATGACGAGTAATAAGATAAACAAAGATGACGCTATAAAATCCATAGTCAGGGCATCAGTAGAAGCATACGCCACTGGTTTTCAAGGAAGACACGAGGGCGAGGTTGATAATCCAAACTGAACAATAAACATGAAGATTCATAATGTATTTATATCAGCCCTCGGATCTGATATACAATATTACTCCGCTTTGGTTAGATCTCTTGATAGCTCTCTTGGAAATATGCTTGAAGATATGGCTATAAATATTGCTAAACTTTTTTATGAAGTAAATAAAAGTGTTGAGGGCGAACTTTATCCAGAACAAACATCAAAAATAGCAGAATTATTAGAGGGATATAAAAACACAAAAAATCCTTTAATGCCAGATTTATCTCATTATGAAGAAATAAGAAAAATTAAGCCAGGCTCAAAGGTTATTACTAAAAGACATGTAAGTGATTATTATTTGATAGATAGAGAAACTAATTCACATCATTTGATAGAATTAAAAATTGGCGGTGATTTGGATAATAAAAAGGCAAGATCAGAAAAGGAAGCTATTTTTGAACAATACGCAATATTGGCTAATTCATTAAGAAATAAAAATGCTACAATAAAATGTCATTTTGCGACTGCCTACAATAGGTTTGGCGAAGATAAGGAATGGAAACAAGGACGAGTTTTACAATTTTTTTCAAAAGACGAACTTCTTATTGGTAAAGATTTTTGGAATTTTGTTTGTAAGTCTAACGACGGATATGATCTAGTTTTAGAAACATACCGCAACATATTTGCAGACATGCGTTTTCAAAGAAATATGGTCGAGATGAGTTTATGGAATAGATTAAATCAATACGCCATATGACAAAAGTTGAAGCAATACAAAAAGTTCTCGAAGATAATGGTGGAATTGCGACATGGGAAATTATTTATAACGAGATTGAAAAGTATTATCCAGAAGCCAAAAGATCTAAAGAATGGTCTGCGGGTATCCGAGGTGTTTTGTATAGAGAAATAAAAAATAATAAAACTTTCAAAAAAATTGATGATGGAACATATTCATTGGCTGATTATGATATAAACAAACTTGTATTATCACCAAAAGATTTAATAACGACGAAAGATGTTCTTACCGCTATTCGTATCGGACAAAGTGAGTTTCGTAAAAAACTTATCGTTTCACTCAAAAAATGTCCAATTACTGGAATAGATGACATTCGCATACTTACAGCAAGCCATATTAAACCGTGGACACAATCTACAAATCCCGAAAGATTGGATGTGAGAAACGGATTTTTATTTAGCCCAACTTTTAACATACTTTTCGATAGAGGTTTGATAAGTTTTTTAAACGACAAAGCTCTTCTGGTTTCAGATAGTTTTTCGGAAAAAAATCTGTCCAAACTTCATTTAAGAAGAAAGCAGATAATTTCTGAACTGCCAATTATCGGGAGAGAAGAATATTTAGAATATCATCGTAACAAAATATTCATTCATAATTAGGCTTTTATGTTATGACTCAAGAAATTATAACAAAAATAGCGATTTTCCAGAAAAAAGAAATCCGCAAAATCATCCATAAAAATGAATGGTGGTTTTCGATTATAGATATTATTGAAGCGTTGACTGGCACAGAAAGGCCAAGAAAATATTGGAATGATCTCAAGAAGAAACTAATAAAAGAAGGTTATTCCGAAGTGTCCGAAAATATCGGACAGTTGAAAATAACCGCCCCAGACGGAAAAAAGCGAAAAACCGATTGTGCCAATACTGAAACTATTTTTCGCATCATTCAGACTATTCCGTCGTCTAAAGCGGAGCCGTTTAAACGATGGTTGGCAAAAGTTGGCTATGAAAGAGTACGGGAAATTGAAGATCCTGAATTGGCGACCAAAAGAACTAAAATGCTGTATAAACTTAAGGGGTATTCTGAAAATTGGATAGAAAAACGAATGCGCGGAATTGCTATTCGCGAAGAATTAACGGATGAATGGCAAAAACGGGGCGTAAAAGAACAAAAAGAATATGAAATTTTGACCGCCGAAATTTCCAAAGCCACTTTCGGTGTGATACCGAGTGAATATAAAAAATTAAAAGGATTGAGAAGGCAAAATTTGCGCGACCATATGGATGACTTAGAATTAATTTTTAATATGCTTGGCGAGCGAGTGACAACAGAAATCTCTCAACAAGAAAAGCCAGACACCTTTATAAAAAATAAAAAGGTTGCAGAGAGAGGTGGGAGTATTGCTGGAAATGCCCGAAAGCAAACAGAAAAAGAATTAGGCAGACCGATCGTATCAAAAAAAAAAACTATTTGCCAAAATCAGAAGATAAAAAAAGATTGAAATAAAATTATAGTTTTTAAATGATGTTATCTGGGTCAAAATAGGTGCTTTACCAAATTTAAACTGCCGTCGTCTTACCAACAACCACGAAACACTTATTTGGGCGGTAAAGAACAAAAATTGTAAAGGTTATACTTTTAACTATCAGCTTTTAAAGGAAATGAACGGTGGTAAACAAATGAAAGATACTGACTGGGTATTTGGTCTATGTAAAGGAAACGAAAGACTAAGAGACGAAAATGGAGTAAAATCACACCCCACACAAAAACCTCTAAAGCTTATACAACAAGTTTTTCTTACTTCAACTAAAAAAGGTGATCTTGTTTTAGATCCTTTTATGGGTAGCGGAACAACGGCGGTAGTGGCTGAAGCCTTGGGTAGAAAATGGGTTGGGATAGAGAAAGATAAAAAGTATATAGAAGTAGCACAAAATAGATTAAAAAAATAACTGTGGATAAACCACTTGACAAAGTTATACAAAACGTATAAACTAAGATAAATAGCTTTTTACAATCAAATTAGAAAACAAACGAACATCATTTTGAATATTTTAGATGTTTTTTCATCTGACCCCTTACTTAATTAAGCTATTGAGAAAGGGATAGTTTGCCCCAGAGTGGATTTAGTAGCTAACAAGTAGCAGTGGGCAAATAGTAGAGTGTGGATTGGGCGGTGTAATAAACACTGAGCTTGTCGGCTCGCTATGCTCGCCGAAATTACCTAGAGATTAGCGATCATTAGGTTTTTATATGGAAAGTCTTCTTCAAAATTGATGGTCGCTGAAAATTGGTAATTTCAGGTACGGTCGAACCGTTTAATTCAAGTTGATGTTAATTCTCAAGCTTATGAATACACCTAAATTATTAAACTTCATTTCTAATTTGGGCTTTCCATGTTTGAGAGCGGTGAATTATGATGACAAAGCTTTTAAGGATTTTACGTATAATCTTACAGATTATACAAATCCTAAAAGACATCCTAAGATAACCGCTCTTTAATTTTTTTATGTATACTTTTCCACAATTATTAAAAAAAATAAGATCAAGAAGTGAACTCACACAAAAAGAACTCGCTAAAAAAATAGGTGTTTCTCCTATTTTGGTTTCTATGATAGAAGCTGAACAAAAACCAGTATCAAAAAATTTTATAATTAAATTAGCAAAAAAAATGGGTGTTAGCCCATCTTCTATTACACCTTTCCTATTTGCTGATAAAACTTTGCACATTAGCAAATTGTCAAAAATAGAGAAAGAATTGATAAAGACAGGAGAAAAATTTCAAGAATATTTAATAAATTCAAAATCTAAAAATTTAAAATAATATGCCTTTAGAAAAAAGGTATCCAACGATCAATCTACGGAGTAAAAATGAAATAGCAAAAAGAATAACGGATAATAAATTGCCATTTAAGGAATCCATAAAGCTATTAAATAGAGTTATAAATAATCATTCAGAATTATGGCATGATGTAATATCTTTTTCAGAGCCTAGTAAAGGTAAATATGTTCGTAGTGCAAAAAATACTCCATTAGGTAAGTTATTATCTCTTTTTGATAAAAAAATACTAAGACCTCACGATAAACTCATTCCTAAATTTATATTTGGTGGTGTTTCTGGTGGAAGCCATGTACAAGCTTCATACCATTTGCTGGGTATATGTAAAAAAAGAACTAAATTAGGTTTAGATATAACAAAATTTTTTGAACACAATTCCGAACAAAGAGTATTCTATTTTTTTCATAAAAAATGTAATTGCAGTGTTCAAGCCTCAAAGATATTATCTAAATTGTGTTGTGTGCCACTAGGCGCTAAGGGAAGTAATAATAGCAAGACACTAGCTCGTGGATTTGCAACCTCTACAAGATTAGCTGTGTGGTGTAATTTAGATCTATTTTTAAGAATTTATTGGGAAGCAAAAAAAACATTAAAATATAAAGATGTCAAAATAGCTGTATTTATAGACGATATAGGTATAAGTGCCAGTAGGGTGGACAAAAGAACCATGGAAGATTTATCTCTCAAAATAAGGGATATTCTGGAAAATTATGATAAAAACCAATGTCTACCTTTAAATAATAAAAAAACTGAAGTAAAATCTTATTTAGATGGAGAAATAGAACATCTTGGGTTAATTCTTGGTAATAAAAAGCTGAGTTTTGGTAGAAAAACGAGAAAAAAATTGTCCGATTTAAAGAAGGATTTAGACAACAAACAAATAAAAGGTAAACAGAGGAAAAGTCTATATACTGCAAAAAAGAGTTATTATTCCTACAAAAAATATATTAAAAATCCGATTGATGATAAAAAGTAGTTCTAATACGGTTGATTTCTCTCCGCACCAAAAATATCCTTAAATGAATATTTTTTTATATTATCCTCTCGCTATACTAAAACCAACCACTTCACTCGCTCCATTCTCCATGAGAGATTTGGCACACTCTTGAATAGTACTGCCTGTGGTAAATACATCATCAACTAAGACTATCTTCTTACCAATAATATTAGCAGGATCTTTTATAAAAAAAGCACTGACTAAATTGGTAAGACGTTCTTCACGAGATAATTTGGCCTGATGTGAAGTATTGACACGACGAATCAACACATATGACAAAACTTTCAAGCCAGTATTTTCACCAACAAAATTAGCAATAAATTCTGCTTGATTAAATCCTCTTTTTGCCCATCTTTTCTTATGTAATGGCACAGGTACAATCAAATCAAAATCAGAAAACAAATGTTTGTGTTGATCAAAAAATGTCTCAATAATTTTTTTCCACATAGGCAAAATATCTTCTGCGTACTGATACTTTAGAGTATGAATAATATGACCGATTAATTCATTTTCTTGATACTTTGCAATAGCCACATGTTTACTAATAAAAGATCTTCCCACACATTTAGTGCACACCATGCCTTCTTTTTCTTCTTGATGACAAACTGGACAAAAAAATTGTCCAGAAAAATCAATACTCCCAAAACATTTTTCGCAAACCCACTCCCCTTCTCTCTTGCAACCCAGACAAAACACAGGAAAGATATAGTCTTTCACTGTTTTAAAAAAAGTGTCAATCACCCCCTCCATATAAAATAATCTAAAATTTATCAATTCAACTGTACTGCATTCCACATTGTATGACACCTGAGCACTCGTGCACTTCTAATACCCTAAATATCACCCCATTACGTCTCATTTCCAAAAACCTATACCCACCTAGACCACCCAAAGCCTATTCTTCCCAATAAAGACCGTCAATCTTCCACGTCTCCCCTTGTTTTAATAAATGTACATCACCATTTTTGTATAAAATCTCTGAACCATCTTTTGTACTGACAACTTGTTGGATGCCAACAGAGACGACCGCCAATGTGTCTTCTACTGATTTGATAGTGTTGACAACAACCTTGGTAGTGGCCCCATTATATCCTGCCTGATATTCTATTTTTTGATTTTCAAGCCAGATAGACATTTTACTGGTTACCAAAGGAAGCACATCTTCGATATTCTTATTTCGATTTTGGCTAGAATAAGTACCAAATTTTTCTACAAAATCACGAGACAGCTGCTTCAAATATAATTCTGTCTGATCCACCGGCGGAAGCTCAATTTTTTGCCCCACTTGCGGAACAACAACTTCACCATTGGCTTCTTCTGAGACGCCATCAGTGCTTACTTCAGTGGTATCTTCATAAAATGTGTTCTCTTGGGATGGGGCATAAACATAGATATAATACAAAAGTAAAGCAATGGATATGCCTACTACCAAACTTACTGAGACGAGAATTCTAGTACGTAAATCTTTCATATTTTTTTTATTTAAGGTTTATAAAGTTGCAAATGTTACAAATGTAATACAAGTGTTTAGGTACCAGCAACTTCTCTTTCAAAATCCTTCTTAGCTTGTTCTATTTCCAACAATTGTTTTGGATCAGAAGTAATAAGCTGGTCTTCTGTGTATGAAGCGACTACTTTGATAGCCGCATGCTTGAGTCCTGCAAAAAATATTCCTTCTCCAACAGCTCCTTCTAGTAAAAGATATTTTTCGCCTTCCGTCAACATGAATGTTTTTTGGACAATATCTACAGATGCTGGAGACTGACGCAAAAGAAGTTGTAAGGCGGAATTAGTGACGATTGCTTTGCCATATTGAGAACCCAAAAAATCATTAACATCTTGAGTAATAGTTGTCACGCCAAGATAATATTTACGAGCCCTCTTTACCAAGGCATAAATAAATTTGGCACTGTCTTCATGTTGCATGAGCCACCAAGCTTCATCAATAATCAAGAGTCGTTTCTTTTGTTCGCTTCTGACAATATTCCAAATATAATTGACAAGAGAATAAACAGCCATCGGGCGAAGCTCATCTTCCAAATCACGAACACTGAAAACGACTAGCTGATTATTTACTTTGACATTGGTTGGTGAATTGAATAGCCCTGAAAAAGTTCCATCAGTATATTTTCGTAATTTCAAGGCCAAATTTTCTGCTCCATCAAGCCCTTCCAATACATCTAACAGATCTTGCATAATTGGGGGCTCTACAGTAGAAAGGTCCGACGAAGGAGTGATGTCTTTTTTGGCGTATGTTTCTAAAAGTGCCCGATCAAGAACCGAGTCTTCTTTGGCGGTTATTGAATCAAACATAATACGCAAAAGGCCTTTGACTGTAATGACTGCACTCCGAATAATATCCTCTGTAGAAATTTGTTGTCCAACAGGACGAGGTAGATCAAAAGGGTTGACTTTGCTCTCAGCAGCGAGAGAAATGTTAACATATGTCCCCCCAACTGCTTCGGCAAGATGAAGATATTCCATTTCTGGATCAATGACTATAATTTCAATACCCATCATCAGGCTTCTCAACACTTCTAGTTTTACAGAATAAGACTTACCTGCACCAGAAGTAGCAAAGACCATCATGTTGGCATTTTGAAGAGAAAATCGATCAAATAATATCAGACTATTGTTGTGCCTATTGATGCCATAAAGAATTCCATCGTCACTAGTTAATTCGGAAGACATAAATGGAAAGGATGACGCAATAGGTGAACTATTCATGTTGAAAGACACCATAATTTCATCCATCGCCAAAGGCACTGTCGATGTAAATCCTTGCTCCGCCTGAAACAAAACATTTTTGGTGTAAATCAAACGAGAACCAAAAATATTTTCTAAATCTTCAGTCAGCTGATCCAATTCTTTCATATCTTTGGAATAAACCGTGACATAAAAAGCAAACTGAAAAAAATGTTCAATCCCTTGAGTAAGGTCATCTCTCAATTGTTCGATATCTCGAAGGGCTGTTTCTCTCATCGGATCGCGTGGAGCCCCCTTTTCAGCGTCGGCCGATAGCTGTGCCTGAAGTGCTCCTACTTTCTTTTTCAATTGTTTCAAAATTATTGCTGAAGTGACTGGATAAAAAAACATAGAAACATCCATTGTCACATTGAGATTGAGAATCGGTGTACTCCAACCTATAGCAATGTAACGAGGATAAGAAATTACATATACTGTTCGCAAAAAAATATCACCAAGTTGGATGAAATTGGATTCTACTCGAAAAGCAGAAGGGGCTACCAAATCACGGATGGCCACGGTTCCTTCGCGGTACACCCTCTCCTCTTCTATACTAATCAGGTCTTCGCCATCATTCTTTTTTTTCTTATCTCTCTTATCCTGACCTCTCTTGGAGACAGATGATTTTTTGGTTGTAATTGGTTTGAATGGCATATTACTAATCCTAAATTTGAAATTTACAATTTGCAATTTACAATATTTTTAAATTGAACAATTGTAAATTATTTTAAAATTGTAAATTTCAAATTAAAAATTGATTTATGATTTTTCAACCTGCATCTCATCCACATCACCAAGTCCTTCAGCAAACGCAATGTCTGGATTGTAGGTGGAATAATAAAGTTCGATCAATGCCTGGGTGTTCATCTCTACAGCTTGGAGACCCATTGACTGCAGCCCTCCGACTACCTGTCGTACTCTCACCTCTAGATCTTCTTTTCTTTTTTGAAAACGTTCTTCCTTTAATCGAATAGTAAAAGCTGGTTTCAAAACACCTTTGAGACGAGTAAAAAAACCCTTCTTTCGATTGGCCAAAGGATCATAAGGAATAACAACATAAAATCTTTTGGTCATGATCTGCCCAATATCTACAATCTGTTCAACATAAGCTCGATAATCTGCAATTTGAATTCGCAAGAGCTCGTTTGGCTGTTCATGTTCAATTCTGGCCAATTTATCCAAGTACGGCTTGATCTGTAAACGACGAGATTGGGCTACAATCTGCAAAGAAAAATCTAATGAATTGAGAAAGCTAACATAAGAAGAAATAAGAGCGTTCTGCTCGTCTTCTGATTTCAATGCAAAATTGATACTGGAAGTCATCAGTACTTTACGCAAAGTTCCATCTTTCAATATTGCTACTTCATCTTTAATCTCCGCTATTGGCAAATGCGCTTGCGTCGAAGGCATCTTTGCTTTTTTGTTTTTCTTTTTTTTGTCCTTCATCTATGTACAAAATTACGAAGTATACGAAAGGTACGAAACAATAATTTCGTAAATTTCGTACCATTCGTACTTTAGTATACTTCGTAATTTTCGTATCTATCATTATACCACAAATCACAGACTTATTATCTACTTTAAATTACGAATCTTAGTTTCGTAATTTAAAGTATCTATTACAAATCCTCATTAGGGTTATAGTACCCCCCAGTATTCACAATGAGCGACAAATCTCTAATATGATTACGCTTGATTTGTTTTTGTACCATAATTTCTTCTATTTCTATATTAGCATCTCTATTTCTAAAATAATCTAATTCTTTTTTGTTATAAATTTTTTGCCACACCCGAAGCCCTGGCCTACGAATGGTCTGAATAATATTCAAAAGAAAAAAATGGAAAAGTTGGCCGTTAATTTTTACAAAAGCAAATAGTAGAGCCAAACCACCAACAACAACACAAGCTGTGACAAACAAAGCAAAATCTGCATATTTATAAACCACAAAAATAGTTAGACCTGCAGATAACAATATCAAAAATTGTCTGGTAGTAATCGGACCAAAAATTTTATCCTCCACCTCTATAAATTGTGGGACGACGAATTGTTGCATAGTTTTGACACCTTAACACCTTAACACTTTAACACTTTAACACTTTAACACTTTAACACTTTAACACTTTAACACTTTAGCACCTGAACACTTCTTATATCCCACCTACTGTATCCTATCTCTTATCTCATATCTCACACCTCTCATCCCCTATCACCATCTCGCTATCTCCCATTATCTCTATACAATTACCCAGACAAATATCATGCTAACAAAATTTTTCCTACGTTAGCCATGGCAATAAATTCTTCGTTAGATATACTATCTGTTGAACCGCGAGATTGTATTACTTCGCCCACGGTTTTGTTCATACTTAAAGACTCATAAAGTACTGTCGCATAAAGTTCGTACAAAGTACTTTTTCTCCAGGCTTCACCACTTTTCAAAAAAAGACTAAAAGACTCTTTTTTCAATTGATCAAATTTGTTCAGCAGTACTTCTGTAGCTTGTCCTACATTTGAGGAAAGGCGACGAAAATCTGCCAAAGAAAAATTACGTAATTCATCAATTGGACTAATCGTCTGATCTTCCAACAATGTTGGCGGGGCAACTACGTCATGCATTATCAAATTTTTCTGTTTATTCCCACTTTCCTTGTCAACATCTCTCTCTGGCTCAATAGGTTCGTGAACTATATGACTTGGAACTTTGATATTAGATAACAAACTACTGGCAATTTTTTCTTTTTTTGGAACCTTGATATTTGGCCGAACATGAAACACTTTCTGGATGGCACTGACAAGTAGAGCTGCGTCTTCGATACTAAGACTTAGACCGCCACTTCCAATTTCTCTTTCAGAATATTCAAGCACTTGTTGGTCAGTACGGATATCTTTGAGACGAGACTGAATAAGCGAGGAGAGCCTACCTTCCAGATCCTTAGATATTTGAAATGGTAAACTTGCCAACACTCCACTCACTGATTCTTCTCTGTTCTCAGGCAATATAGATTGATCTTCTTTTTTCAACACAATCTCTTCTTCTAGTAGAGATTGGTGGTCTTTTGGAGTCCAGGCCTTAGCGACAGCCTGGTCTACAAAAGTATCGACGACTGGTGTTGTCATGGCGAGATGCTGTTCGCTTTCTAATGCTGGTAAAGTTGGTGGTTCTTGATTTTCAAAAAGCATTTCTTCTTCACCATCTTTTTCAGATGTTTCTGTTTCGTCGTCGTCCCATTCGTCTTCTGTAAAATAGTCTGATTCTTCTGGTGGTTGGTAAGCGACGATAGCGGCCAAATTTTTATCTGGGTTTTCTTCTGTTTTCTCGTCAACTTTTTCTGTCACTTTTTTGGCTGTGTTTGCTTTCTTTTCTTTGTTGTCTATGATTATTGTAGTTTTTTTTGCTGACAAAACAACGTTGTTATTTGCTGGTGCAATACTTTTTTTTCGATTTTGTAATTCAGAAAGCAAGATGCGCTCTCGAGTGCCATCTTTTTTTTTGATGAGGATTGTCGTTTTTGGATTGCTGACCATAGGTATTATTCAAGTTGAGTTATAGGGTCAGGAGTATTATCTTGTATTTTTTCAAACAAATCTTTGTTCCAAACAAAACCACCTTGTTTTTCGTCAAATATTATAATACTGTCTTCCCCACTAAATATACCTTCTCGCAACAAAAAATCAGAAAATTCACTAATCTTTTCTACAACCAAGTCATCTTTCAAATTATAATTTTCAGTTATTGGTTTCAAGAAAGTATAAAGTGGAACAAGCGGAGTTTTCTTTTGATAGTACAAAGAAATTTTATTCCACTGTTCAGGATCGAAAAACCATTGATATAGCTTAATGTGCTCATTCTTTTCCTTTGCCTCGTCAGAATTTTCATCATCTGACGCTATATTATCAACCAAAGAAGCTCTTTTTATCCTAGTAACAATGTACATAAACTCACGTAGCCAATTTTTATATTTTTCTCTTCCTACCTGATCTGCGTACATGCTATCCACAAATTTTTGAAGTTTGTATCCATCTAGAACATCTGTCCCAGAATTACTTTCAAAATTTTTCACCAAATCAAGGACAGGTAAAAATTTTGTACCACTGACATCCAGAGGAATATTTTCTCTATTGTGGTTCACCAAATCTAGTAAGAAATCACTATAGAATACGAAATCAACTAGATCGATAGCATTGTGCAAGTATTCCTCTAACTTTTGTCGAACTGGTATCCCAAGCACTATTGATTTATAAAGATAACTTTCCATAAGAGATATCTGAATGTAAGCATCTGCAGACCTATAAAAACCATCTCCCCAAGCCACTCGCAAAATCATATTAATCATAAGAGCGTCCGTCCAATCATAAGACGCCTGTTCCTGTACTGATGTTATTTCCAAAAAAGGAGCTAGGACACTAATATATGGAATAGTATCAAACCCAATCATAGCCTGACGCAACGTATAGATAAAACTAAGAACGCTGTAACCTGGCATTTGTCCAGATAGAATTTTTTTTATGTCATCTGTATAATACAAATCCAATTGGTGCAACTCGTTGGAAGTCGCCACAGACAAGTATTCCAACTGTTGTAGCAAAATATTCTTAATATTTTCGTCATTAGGATTAGTTATGAACTGCTCTACCAAATCTATTTGCAAGAAACTTAGTATTTCTTTATCTTGTAACCATATTGAATCTTTTTCATCTCTGTCTGTGATATAATCTGCCAACTTCAAAGCATATCCACCAATTCCCTCTATTTCACTCATCTCAGCTCTTACGACAAAATCAGCCAACTTACGAATAACTGGAAAAACTTCGTTCCAGTCATGTTGTCGGAAAAAATGGATTGGTTGTGAAGTGGTCTCGATCATACAATATTAATTTACTATTCAACGTCAATTTCTATTCTGGTTCTGGTCTTGGCTCAGGTTCTGGTTCTGGTCTTGGCTCAGGTTCTGGTTCTGGTGCTGACTCATCCTCTGGTTCATCCTCTGATTCATCATCAAATCCATAAATGACATCAACATTACCATTAGGACGACGGCTTTTTTTACCTCCATAATTTTTTGGTAATCTAACATCCCTTAACGTGTCTTTTTGTTTTCTCATTTGATCGGCAATTAAAATCATACCTTCTCTCAATTCTGCGGTAATTTCTCTTCCTGATTCTTCGGCATTTTCACTTTGTCCTGCCAACAGAGTAAGCTGGCGAATCAATTTGTCTAACACTACAAATTGATAACCAGCTGAATTAACCTGACCACCTTTAAAAGATTTGAGAGCACGTTCTATAGACGTCTCCATAGCTATTGGTAATCTTTTGACTAACCCATCAAATTGTTTGGTATCTTCTTCATTTCCACTAAACTCACGACTTGCCAATTCATCTACTTTTAGAGCACTCTTTATCTGTTCGGATATGCCACTAGCAAAACTTGCCAAAGATGGTGAATTATCAATTTTCTCTTTAGAGATCGCATTATAAATTTCACCAAGCAAAACGTTGGTTTCAGATAAACTGGAACTTTTAGTACTTTCTTCATCATCAGGTGTTCCAGGAGTGGCAGGAGCGGGAGTGGCAGGAGCGGGAGTGGCAGGAGCG
>PFPK01000038.1:13195-14951 GCA_002793015.1 Candidatus Magasanikbacteria bacterium CG_4_10_14_0_2_um_filter_37_12
AGCGGGAGTGGCAGGAGCGGGAGTGGCAGGAGCGGGAGTGGCAGGAGCGGGAGTGGCAGCGGTAGGAGGAGCGGTAGGAGGAGCGGTAGGAGGAGCACCACCACCGGTAGGAGTAGAACCAGCACTACGAGCTGCACGAGTACGTTCCCAAATTTCATTCTGAGTAGTGACTTTATCATAAGTCTCAATACTTACCAATTTTCCCCAATAATCCATTTTATCAATAGCGCTTTGTCGAGCCATTTCCAACTCATGAATAATGAAAGCTTTAACTTCATCGTCAGTCTGATCACCCATACCCTGATTTTCTTGAAAATCTTTTACCAAACTATCAGCAAAACTATCATCTGTCTCTACCCAATCAATCATCGCTTCTATTGTCTGGGATAAGTGATCAGACTCTATTTTCCCACCGTCTACTGTATTAAAAAGAATCTTTGAACCACCGTTCTCTGCTGTACGACTTTCGATGTTGTCATTAAATTTACCTATAACATTATTGGCAGCACTAGCCTGCGCCATCATAACAGGAAAAAACCCACGTACAAGAAAATTCTTATAACCTTCATCTCTATCTCCATCACCCCAATGATCCCTTATCCAGTCTTCTCCACCACCCATTAAAGCGTATCCATTATCATTTTTTTCAGACTCAGTATCACCATTACCACCCATAAAGTTCACTCGAGCGGTACGGACATACTGTCCCTGAGTATCAGTCCATCTTGTGGCGTTCTTCAAAAGCATTCTGAGTTTTTCAAAATTATTTCTAAGCAATCCATAATCATTCAATTGCACATCACTGACAGCTTGAGGATTGAATACAGCCGTGTCTGCAACAGATCTCTTTCTAGATGCCCCATTCATAAGTGCAGCTTGCTCTTCTTCCGTTGTAAAACGGACTGCTCCAAATCGAGAATCTTTGAGCTGATGCCCCATATCTTCCCAATGTCTATTTCGGATGGCAGAGGTTTTATTATCAATACTGGCAGCATTTAGTTCATCTTCAACCATCTTAAATCTTGTTACGTAGGCGTCAAAGCCATTCCCATCGGCAACCTCCTCATCAGAAAAACCAAGTGTCGTCTGTAGACTCGCTCTCGTAGCATCATCTCGGAAAGCAGCTTTAGTAGCGTCTGTATAACTTTCAAGGCCTAAACTGACCTTATTGGCCTTATAAAAATCTTCGATCTTCAGATGAGCCCTCACAAGTCCCATGTCACCACTAATCATGTAATTTTGTAAGATACCAGAATTCCTTGATGTATACCTACCTTTTACTAGCCCCTTTACTTCACTTTTTTTGTCTTCACTGACATCTTTAATATCCCTGACTAATAAATCTTTCTCATCGTCTGTAAGTTCATCATAGCGTGAAGCTTTAGATTCTGTCCCGTCACTAAGATAATATTTTCCTCTTCTGTTCTTGATAAAACCTTTTTTGTCTCTAAGCGTACCTTTTTGCATCAAACTAGTCTCAGTATCAAGACCAAAATTTGCCCTTATCGCTCTGGCCTGTTCTATTTCTCCATCTCCAGGCAAGACACTCCAATCACCAGTCTGTTCAGCATACTCTAGACGGGTCACCATGTTGGCCATAGATCGCACTACATCATCTAGGTTGGAGTTGGCCACAGCGTTGTCTTCCAGAGCGTGAAGACCAACCTTAGTGATACTATCCAACTGTCCGTTAGGACTTTGAGCAGTCAGAACCAAGGCATTACCAACACCACTGGTACCATAATCTCCACGTGCT